>CAMFHT010000035.1 GCA_945952245.1 uncultured Rhizobium sp.
CTCGAAGCCGATCAGCAGGAAGGAGGTGATGGAGGTGAGCTCCCAGTGGATGAACAGCATGAGGAAGCTGTCGGACACCACGAGCCCCAGCATGGCCCCCATGAAGGCCATGAGAAAGCCCATGAACCGCCCTTGGCGGGGATGGCCGTCGAGATAGGCGAGCGCATAGGCCGTGATCAGCGCGCCGATGCCGGTGACGAGCAGCGCGAAGGTGAGCGAGAGCCCGTCGAGATACCAGGAATAGGAGAGATTGAAGCTCGGCACCCAGACGAACCCGCCCGTCGCCTTCTCCCCCACCATCACCTCCGGCAGGTAGGTCGCAAGCCGTGCGAAGGAAAACACCGGCACGAGCACCAGCACCCCCGCCACGCCCCGGCCCGCCCGCACCAGAAAAGGCGCGGCGAGCGCAGCGAGAAACGGCAGAACCAGCGCAAGAACCGTCATCGTGGCGGATCGTCTCCAGAGTCGTCATGACCGGGGAAGCCGAATTGCAGGCCCCGTTTGCCTGATGAAGGGGATAAGGGATTTCGGGGGGTGGGTAAAGGGTGTGGGTGAAGGCCCGCCCTTTTGCGTGTCTTTGGGGACATCCGTCGAAGAATATTTCCGTGCATATAGATCGACAATCATGACGGGATGAAAGCACTGTCCGGTGGTTAGGAACCGGCCCTTTGCCTGTCAGCTGTGCTGAGCGGCAATCAGACATCCACCAGCTCGATCCTCAACGTCTTTCCGACAGAGCGCGCAGCACGTTCGAGCGTATCGATTGAAACCGCCACGTTGAGCGGATCGAGCACCCGTTCTACCTGTGTGCGGCTCGTACCCATGGCCGCAGCCATGCCGGATTTGGTCAGCGAGCGGCTCTTGCGTGCTTCCTCGATCTGCCAGGCAAGCACGCGCTTTATGGCTTCGCCATAGACATCTTCCTTTTCCCCGAGTTCATCCAGCATGTCCTCGAGTGAGCCGCCGATGGAGGAATGGATCTCTGTCATTTCTGCTGTCTCCTGTCCGCTTTCCTAAGTCGCTTCGACCGTTCGAGGTGGTCCCTCCAGCGCCGGGTGGCGATCCGGATCGCTTCCTGTTGACCATTCTTTCCGACCTCACCGTCCAGCAAGTTCGATGCTTCAGATAAACATGTTGAAGCTTTATATGGAAGAGATTGCTAAAATACCTGCCCCTTCACCACCCCCACCCTTCGTCGCCCTTGCCACCCGCCTCCCCGCGCGCTTATCCTGCATGCTGCGCCCCGTGCGGTTTGAGGAGACCGTGCCGGGCTGGTGAAACTGGGGGAGGAGCTTCAGGTGACGATCAGGGCCCCGGCGCGGCAGGCGCGCGAGATTTCGGTGGAGGAGGCGGCGGGCCTCGTCCGGTCCGGCATGTGGATCGACTACGGCGCGACGCTTTGCCAGCCCGATGCCTTCGATGCCGCGCTGGCGAAGCGGAAGGACGAGCTTTCGAACGTCAAGTTCCGCTCCTGCCTCACCACCCGCCCCCGCGCCGTCGTCGAGGCCGATCCTGACGGGAAGCAGTTTCACTGGTTCAGCTCGCACTTCTCCGGCTATGACCGCAAGAAGCACGATCTCGGCCTTGCGAACTACCTGCCCGTCAATCTCGGGGAAATCCCCGATTATTACCGCCGCTTCATTGATCCCGTCGACATCGTGGTGCTGCGCACCTGCCGCATGGACGAGAACGGCTTCTTCAATTTCTCCGCCGCCAATCTCTGGCACCGGGCGATCATCGAGCGGGCGAAATGCGTGATCGTCGAGGTTTCCGACGGCGTACCCTATTGCCCCGGCGACCAGAACGGCGTGCATGTGAGCGAGGTGGACTTCATCATCGAGGGCGACCATGCGCTGGCGCCGGAACTGCCGAACCCGCCGCCGACCGATGCGGACCGGGCCGTGGGCCGCCTCATCGCCCGCGAGATCGAGGATGGCTCCTGCCTGCAGATCGGCATCGGCGGCATGCCGAATGCGGTCTGCGCGCAGCTCATGGAAAGCAGCGCCACGGATCTCGGCGTGCATACGGAAATGATGACGGACGGGCTGATGGACCTCTACAGGGCCGGCCGCATCAACGGCGCGAAGAAGACGCTCTATCCCGGCCGGATCTCCTTCTCCTTCGCGCTCGGCTCCCGCTATCTCTATGACGGGCTGCACCGCAACGACGACATCTGGTGCTGCCCGGTGGAGATGACCAACCTGCCGCACAACATCATGCAGAACGACCGGGTCGTCTCCATCAACAACACGACCCAGATGGATCTGCAGGGCCAGGCCGCGTCCGAGAGCGATGGCCACCGCCATATCAGCGGCACGGGCGGGCAATTGCAGTTCGTGCGCGGCGCCTATGCCTCCAAAGGCGGCAAGAGCTTCATCTGCATGTCCTCGACCTATGACAAGAAGGGC
Source organism: uncultured Rhizobium sp. (assembly GCA_945952245.1). Lineage (GTDB taxonomy): Bacteria > Pseudomonadota > Alphaproteobacteria > Rhizobiales > Rhizobiaceae > Gellertiella. The sequence continues at coordinate 2,409 of CAMFHT010000035.1, forward strand.
GACAAGCGCAGCCGCATCGTGCTGTCGCTGACCAAGGGCAATGTGGTGACGGTCCCGCGCACCGACATCATGTATGTGGTCACCGAATACGGCATCGTGAACCTCAAGGGCCGCACCATCGCCGAGCGCGCCAGGGCGCTGATCTCGATCGCGCATCCGGATTTCCGCGAGGATCTGGAACGGCAGGCCTATGAGCACAACATGATCCCCAGGCACTTCGCCTTTTCGTGATCGGCGGCCGGCATTGTCCGGCCGGGCCGCAAACACTATCTTTGCGCCATGTTCACGCGAAAGGAGTGCCCGCCCATGGATGACACGAAAACCCTGCCGAAGACCGATGCCGAATGGCGGGAGAAGCTTTCGCCGGAGCAGTACCGCATCCTGCGTGAAAGCGGCACCGAGCGCGCCTTCACCGGCCCCTTCTGGAACAGCAAGGAACACGGCCTCTACCGCTGCGCCGGCTGCGGCTCGGAACTCTTCCGCTCCGACACCAAGTTCGACAGCGGCTGCGGCTGGCCGAGCTATTTCGAGGCCGTCTCGCCCGACGCGGTGCGCGAACTGGTGGACCGCTCCCACGGCATGGTGCGCACCGAAATCCGCTGCGCCACCTGCGACGGCCATCTCGGCCACGTCTTCCCCGACGGCCCGCCGCCGACCGGCCTGCGCTACTGCATCAACGGCCATGCCATGACGTTCGAGAAGGAATAGCGGTCAGTCCCGTTCGATCATATGGTCGGGGTCCACCTCGCGGTGGGCCTCGATGATGCGGATGACGCGCATGAACGTGTCGCCGTATCTGAAATAAATGATGTAGTTGCCAAAAGCGCGACTTCTGATGCCGGCACCAAGCTCTGGCCTTTCGCGTCCCATATGTCCCGGCAGCGACGACATATGGAGACATTGATCAATCAATCGCGAAACGAAGCGTTCCGCTACGCTTTCAGAGCTTCTGGATGAAATGTAATCAATTATCGAGACAATATCGCGTTCGGCACGGTCGGTATACCGTATATGCCGCAAATCAGGTTCCTTTTCTCCTGAGTTCCTTTAGCCTTTCCTGCACGGCATGTCTGACGTGCGCTTCATCGACGTCAGGGGAATCCAGCCCCTCCTGGATCGCCTCGCGAAGCGCCGCAAGCTTCGCCTCGCGCTTCTCCATCAGCCTCAGCCCTTCCCGCACCACGTCGCTGGCCGAGTCGTATCGCCCGTCCCTGACGGCATCTTCGACGAATTTTTCCCAGTGAGGGCCGATGGAGAGGTTCATGGACGTCTTCCCGTATGGACCGGATACAGAACAAGATATGCGGGTTTGCTGAAATGTCCAGTCCGGACCTGCCGATGTCGTGAAGGATGCCTCTAGTCGAGCACCAGTTCCAGACAGGCCAGATCCAGCCAGCGGTCGAACTTGCGGCCAACCTCGCGGAAGGTGCCGACATGGCGGAAGCCGAGGCGTTCGTGAAGGATGATCGAGCCTTCGTTGCTGGCTTCGATGCAGCCGACGAGCACGTGAACCTTCGCCTCGCGGGCCCGTTCGATCAGCGCGGCAAGCAGCGTCTTGCCGATTCCGAGGCCGCGGCAGGATTTTTCGACATAGATCGAGTGTTCGCGGGTGTGGCGATAGCCGTCGTGCGGACGCCAGTCACCATAGCTCGCATAGCCGACGGTCCGGCCCTCATGCACCGCGACGATGACGGGATAGCCGCGGCCCTGGCGCTCCGCCATCCACTGGCGGCGGTTGTCGAGATCGACGATCACTTCGTTGAAGATCGCCGTCGTGTCGCGCACGGCATCGTTGTAGATGGAGAGGATGGCTTCGAGGTCCGCCTCCCCCGCATCCCGGATGTCCAGTTCCTTCGCCATGTCCTGCCCTTTCACGCCTGATATGCAAAGCCCAGTACAGCAAAAGCGCATCGCCCGGAACCCTTGAAAACACCGCCCTATCCAGGCTGCAGATGCTGCGTGGCGCACAAGGCACAGCCGTTGCAAGAAAAGAGTGTCCCGGTTTTCGCTCAAGGCTTTCCCGCCTTGCTCGCGGCATGATTCGCGGCCATGGAACGGGTGTGGCCGCACCTCCGGGCTGCCGCATCCCGATCCTCCCCGATCCAGAATTGCCGATCATGCGCCTTGCCCTTTCGACTGTCCTTCTCGTTCTGTCCGCGGGCCTCGCCCATGCCGGCTCGGGCGTGAATGCCTTTCCGCCAGCCCCGGCACCGCTGACAAGCCCGGTCCCCGCCGCCGCTCAGCCGAAAGCCACCACCACGCCGCCGCATGCGCGGCCGGTGACGACGCCGGGCCTCTCCGAGCCGAAGCTCAAGCTTGCGAAGATACAGGGCAGTGCCGGAAGGACGGGGCCGCGCGTGGCGCTCACCTTCGATGCCTGCAGCGGCAAGACCGACCAGCGCATCTTCTCCACCCTCGTTGAGAACCGCATCCCCGCGACCATTTTCGCGACCGCGCGCTGGATCCGCCATAACCCGGATGCCGTTGCGGTGCTGAAGGCCAATCCCGATCTTTTCGAGGTGGAAAACCATGGCGCCATGCATGTGCCGGCGGTCGACAAGCCGGCCATGGTCTACGGCATTCCAGCTGCCGGCTCACCGGAAGCCGTAACGGCGGAGGTGACCGGCGGGGCAAATGCGATCGAAGCCGCCGGCTTTGCAGCACCCCACTGGTTCCGCGGCGCGACGGCCCGTTACAATTCCGGTGCAATGGCGGAAATTTCCGGCTTGGGCTTCCGCGTCGCCGGCTACTCGCTGAATGGAGACGATGGGGCAAGCGTTTCGGCGGCCACGGCCGAGAAGCGCTTATCCGGTGCAAAGGACGGCAGTGTCATCATCGCCCACATCAACCAGCCGGACCGGCCCGCGGGCGAAGGCGTGGCACGCGGCATTCTGGCGCTGAAGGCGCGCGGCGCTTTTTTCGTGAAGCTCTCGGATGCGGCGGAAGAGCCGGTTACAGCGGCGGTGCGCTGAGGGCGGACGCCCTTACATCAGGCTGATATCGCGCACCAGGCCAAGCAGCCCCATGGCATGGGCATTGGCGATCGAAAGCGCCTGCAGGCTGAGTTGCTCCTTCACCAGAAGCGCGAGCTTCCTGACGCTCTCCTCGTCCAGATCGTCCTGGTAATAGGCGCGGCGCTTCTCCTCGATCTTCGCGGGAGCGAGCAGCACGCCTTCCTCGGACAGCGAGAGCGGCTGGCCTGCCGGCAGCGCAGCGAGATCGACTAGGAGGGAACGGGCAGCGGGCTGCTCGCCACCGGCCGGGCCGATGCGCGTCTCGCCGTTTCCCTCACGGGGATTGCGCCGCGCGTCCTGAGCGGTCGAAACGGCTCGCTGCAACAATATGTCCGACATCCTCAAAATCCCAAAAACTCCGTTTCCGGCTCTGTTCAGCTCCTTTGCAGGAGCAGGACGACAGCCGAATCCGGAGTGCTGCACACGGAATCTTCTCTAAGCTTCAGGCTCGAAAAGACCATGCGTCAGGCTGCTCGCTCATACCACTGAGCCTGCTTTTCGGCCCCTTGTCCCCTCATGACCATTTTGTGTGGTGAAGAAGTTGTAGGTGGGAATTATAAAATTTTTCATAATGTGATCAGTTAACGGGCATATCGCGGAAAAGGTGCGCACTGCCCAGGCATGGACCTCGGCTGCCCCTCGAAGTCACGGATACGATCTTTCTTCTGGCGGCCCGGCGGTTTTGGCTTCTAATCGCTTGGAAGATCAACAGTTTCAGGGCAAGTGTTTTTCTGCTGATTCAAACAGCAGCTATTCGAGGCGGACGGGTCCTGCAGCGCCACGCGGGCGGGTTCATGGGCCGGCAATGGAAGGATGGGCATGGCGGTCGCCAGTGATCTCTCGACCTATAGCGATGCGATGGTGATTCTGGCCGTCGCGGGTGTGGTGGTTCCCCTGATCCGGCGTCTCGGCGTCAATCCCATCATCGGCTTCATGGGGCTCGGCGCCATCATGGGCCCGCATGCACTCGGAAGCCTCGTCGGCTCGGTGCCGCTCACCCACTGGTTCGTGGTGGTGGATGTGAAGCGGGTGGAGGCGATCTCCGAACTTGGCATCGTCTTCCTGCTCTTCCTCGTTGGCCTCGAACTTTCCATCGCCCGCCTGATGACCATGCGGCGGCTCGTTTTCGGGTTCGGCAGCCTGCAGGTCCTGCTCTCGACCTTGCTGCTCGCGGGCCTGATGATGCTGATCAAGGTGCCGACCCCGCAGGCAATCGTACTCGGCGCCTGTCTTGCGCTGTCATCCACGGCCATCGTCATCGAGCTCCTGTCCGAGAAAGGCAAGATGACGTCCGCCACGGGCCGGCTCAGCTTCTCGGTTCTGCTCGCGCAGGATATTGCCGTCATTCCCGTGCTGCTGCTGATCGGCCTCCTGGCCTCAGGCCAGGGCGCCAATCTCTCAGCCAACATCGGCACCGCACTCCTTCAGGCCGCAGCGGCGCTTGGCCTCATTGCCCTCTTCGGCCGCTTTCTCATCCGCCCGCTCTTCCGCCTCGTCGCCTCGCTGCATTCTGCAGATGTGTTCCTTGCCACCGTACTCTTCGTCGTCGTCGGCTCTGGCTTCGTCGCCGCCTTGTTCGGCATGTCCATGGCGCTCGGCGCGTTCGTAGGCGGGCTGCTGCTTTCGGAAACCGAATACCGCAGGGCGGTGGAAGCACTTGTGGAGCCGTTCAAGGGCCTGCTGCTCGGCATGTTCTTCTTCACCGTCGGAATGTCGATCGATCTGACCGTCGTGCTGGAACAGCCGCTGCCGTTCGTGATCGCCGTCATCGTCATGCTCGTCGCGAAGACGGCAGTCGTCTCGTTGCTCGGCAGGCTCTTCGGCATTCCGGGCGCAGCCCGGCTGGAAGCGGCGCTGCTGCTCGCCCCCGGGGGCGAATTCGCCTTCGTCGGCATCGGTGCGGCCTCTGCCGCGGGGCTGCTCGAACCCAATCTTTCGCGTCTCGCGCTCACCTCGGTGGCCCTCACCATGGTAGCGCTGCCGGCGCTCGCCATCTTGGGGTCGCGCCTCTCGGACCGGATCGCCAAACGCAGCCGGAGCAAGGATGCGCCGGCCGAGCCGCCGCCGCAGATGACCGGCCACGCCCTCGTCGTCGGCCATGGCAGGGTCGGCAAGGTGGTGACGGGGCTGCTGTCGCGCCACAAGATCCCCTATATCGCCGTCGACGGCAATGCGGCGGAACTGACCCGCGACAGGCGCGCCGGCCACGAGGTCTATTTCGGCGATGCGACCAATCCGGTCTTTCTGCATGCCTGTGGCGTGGAAAGCGCCACCGCCGTCATCGTCACTACAGGCACACGTGCAAGCGTGGACCGGGTCATCGAGGCCGTGCGGATGCTGAGCCCGGAGGTGCCGATCATCGCCCGCGCCACGGATGCGGCGCATGCCCGCCACCTCTACAAGATCGGCGTGACGGATGCCGTGCCGGAGACGATCGAGGCAAGCCTCCACCTTTCCGAGGCTTCACTGGTGGCGCTCGGCGTGCCCATGGGGCTGGTGATCGCATCGATCCACGAACGGCGTGACGAATTCCGCGAGGAACTGAAGGAAAGCCGCGGCGGACGACCGGCTCCAGGTGACAGGGGACGGCGCGGTGCGGCGTGAGGGCTAGGTTTCGGGAGCGATGTGCTGCGATGTGCCGAACCCGTATCCCCCTCTGCCCTGCCGGGCATCTCCCCCACAAGGGGGGAGATCGACTGGTTGCTTACGTCTCGCCAAACAACAAGCGTCTCTTCCGCAGAAAGGTTGAGAGGGACCGGGTGGCAAGCTTCCTGCCGATCTCCCCCCCTTGTGGGGGAGATGCCCGGCAGGGCAGAGGGGGGTACCATCGCCGAGGTTTGACGCAAGGCGAAGAGTGTACCCCTCCGCAGCGTTTCCGGTATTGTAGAACCCTCAGATTACCGATCCCCGATGCACTCCTCGCACAGAGCGGCGTGCGGAACAGCCTCGAGCCTGGCTTCCGAAATCGGCTGGCCACACTTCGCGCATGTCCCGAAGGTGCCGGCCTGGATGCGGGCAAGGGCGGCGTCGATGGCGCGCAGTTCGTCGAGACCGACCTGACCCATTTCCTCGAGCACCTCGTCATTCTCGACATTGATGGCCTGGTCCTCAAGGTCCTGGTCGGGCGTGGCTTCCAGATCGGCCTCGATGCGGCCGAGGCGCTGGTTGAGGTCGTTGCGGCGGTCGAGGAGGCGGCGTTCGAAGTGGGCGATATCCATTGGGTCAGTCCTTTGCTGAAGATGTTTGCAGGCGGGCGCCGGACCTCAGCCGGCGGGGCGCCCCGGGATTAGCGGTCGACGAGCACCGCGCAGGTGGCGTGACGGACCACGCGGTCCGCCGTCGAGCCGATGAAGTAGTTGGAAAAGTCCGGGCGGTGCGAAGCGATAATGACGAGATCGGCGGAATGTTCCTGCGCGGCGGCCAGGATTTCGCGGGCGGGCTGGCCCGTCCGCACTTCGACACGGGTCTGGACGCCGCTCTTTTCCTTGAGTGCCGTCAGCTGCGTGCGGGCTTCCTTCAGCGCCGTCTCGATCATCTCGACCGGCAGGTTCATGGCGATATAGCTCGGCATGTCCTCGACGACGTTGAGGAGGATGACGTCCCCGCCTTGATCCACGAGCGACGCCGCCATGGCGAGGATCTTCTCGCCGCGGTCGAGGGCGGCGATGTCGACGGGAACGATGATCTTGCGGAACATGGGATCCTCCTCGCGCGGCTTGCGCTCTATCCGCTTCGACGTTCCGCGAAAGCGAGCCCAGCCGCATTGATCAGGATCAAGAACGCGGGCCCTGCCCGCTCCGTTCCTCGTTCACCCGGTGTTGACGGTTCTTCGTCAATGGCGCATCTTTATTAAACAGTCAAAAGTCCTCATCTTGAGACCAAGTTCAGTTGAGGAGTAAGCCAGATGGCCGAACACACGTCCGATTTCGCCTATGACCGCCCGGCCCATGTGGGAGAGGCCGCGCTGCAGGTGAGAGATCTTCCGCTCGTTTCCAGCTATTACCAGCAGGCGATCGGCCTCAAGGTGCTGGAGGAGAACGCATCCGGCACCGTGCTCGGTGCCGGCGGCAAGCCGTTGCTGACTCTGACGACGGACAGATCCGTGAAGCCTGCGCCGCGCCAGGCCTCCGGTCTCTTCCACACCGCCTTCCTGATGCCGGACCGGGCAGCGCTCGGCCGCTGGCTTGTGCATGCGGCCCATCTCGGCGTGCGCCTCGACGGCGCGGCGGATCATCTGGTGAGCGAGGCGATCTATCTTTCCGATCCCGAGGGCAACGGCATCGAGATCTATGCGGACCGTCCGCATGGGGAATGGGACTATGGCAAGGACGGTACCGTTGCCATGGACACCCTGCCCTTCGACCTGCAGGCGCTCTACGACGCGACGCCGAAGGCCGCCTGGGCGGGCATGGAGAACGATGTCGCGATCGGTCACCTGCACCTCAAGGTCGGCAACCTGCCCGCAGCGGACGAGTTTTTCATCAATGTTCTCGGGCTGAAGAAGATGTGCACCTATCCGGGTGCGAGCTTCTATGCGACCGGCAGCTATCACCACCACGTGGCGGCCAATATCTGGCAGAGCCGCGGCACCGGCGCGCGCGAGGCCGGCCAGGCGGGGTTGACCCGCTACAGCCTGCGCTTCAACGACAAGGCCGCCTTCGACGGCGTGCTCGCGGCGCTGGAAAAGCTGGAGATCGCGACGACAAGAAAATCCGACGGTACCCATTTCCGCGATCCCTGGGGCATGGACGTGGTGATCGGCGCCTGAAGCAGGAATGGGAAGAGGCCGGGACGAAGGTTCCGGCCTTCTCGCTCCCTACGCATTTCCGGACGGAAAACCGTGGTTACACTTTTCCTGGAAATGCTTTATCTTACATCCATTCGGCCTTGATCATCTCGACCATCTGGTCGAGTGCGGTGCCCCAGCCCTGCTCGAAGCCCATGGCTTCGTGCTTCTGCTTGTCCTCGAGGTTCTTGTGCAGCGCACGGGCGCGGTAGCGGGTGCCGCCTTCGGCATCGGCAAATTCGAGGACGCCCGTCAGGAAGCCGCCGTCACGGGGGCGGAACCCTTCCGAAAGCGCATCCGTCCAGGACAGCCGCTCGTTCGGCAACACTTCGAGATAGCAGCCCTCATTCCCGAAATCCTCGCCGTTCGGACCCTGCATGCGGGTGAAGAAGCGGCCGCCGGGGCGAAGGTCTATGACAGCCTCCGTGGTGCGCCAGGGGCGCGGGCAGAACCACTTCATCAGGTGCTCCGGTTCCGTCCAGGCGCGCCACATCAGCTGGCGCGGCACCGGCACGAAGCGGATGAATTCGAGATCGAGGCTTTCAGTCTTGTCGGTCATTCGCAGTCTCCTCCTTGTGTAATGCGATCACATAGGCATCCAGCTGGTCCAGCCGCTGTTCCCAGAGCCTGATCTGGCCGGAGAGCCAGTCCTCTGTCTCCCTGAGCGCCCCGGCATCGAGCCGGCAGAACCGCACCCTCCCGCGCTTCTCCGTCACGATCAGCCCGCTCGCTTCCAGCACCTGCACGTGCTTCAGAAGCGTGGGCTTTGCCATGCCGAAGGGCTCCGTCACTTCCGAAAAGGACTGATCCCCCCGCGCCAGCCGCGAAAGGATCGCCCGCCGGGTGGGATCGGAGAGGGCGTGAAACCTCCGGTCGAGAGAGGATTGCTGTTGGTTAGTCATGTGGCTAAGTAATCACGGGAAGACTGGCCGGTCAAGCAATGGTTAGCTGACTGGCTAAGTGAAATGTGGGGTACGAAAAAGCCGGCGTCTGGTGAGCTCGCCGGCTTTTCATTTGCTTCCGATACGGATGAGACAGCCTCACTTCACCGCTGGCACTGCCTTCAGATAGGCGGCGATCGCCTCGCGGTCCTCAGCGGGAAGGCGGGCCATGTTCTTCTGGACTTCGACCATGGAGCCGCCGACGCTGTCGAAATCGGGGGTCATGCCGGTTTCGAGATAGCCGGCGATATCGGCCTCGCTCCAGGAACCGATCTCTCCGCCGGGGGTGATGTTGGGGATCTTGCCCTTGCCCTCGGGGTTCGGTGCACCGGCGAGCCACTGGCCCTTCAGGAAGCCGCCCATGCCGTCACGCGGCGTGTGACATTCTCCGCAATGGCCGGGGCCTTCGACGAGATACTGCCCGCGCCTGACCTTCTCGTCGGCGGAGGCGAGCTCGACGCGCGGCTTGTCGTTGAAGTAGAGGAACTTCCAGCCGCCCACCGCCATGCGTATGTTGTAGGGGAAGGAAAGCTCGTGCTCGGGCGAAGGCTTGTCGCTCTTCGGCAGCGTCTTCAGGTAACCCCAGAGGTCGTTGACATCCTTGGGCGTCATGCGCGCATAGGAACCATAGGGAAAGGCGGGATAGAGGTGGTGGCCCTCGTCGTCCACGCCACGCAGCATGGCATTGCCGAAATCGGCGAGCGACCAGCTGCCGATGCCCGCCTTCTCGTCGGGCGAAATGTTCGGCGCGTGGAAGGTGCCGAAGGCGGTGGTGAGCGGTTCGCCGCCCCCGAGCGTCAGGTCGCCCGCATCCCCTGCCCCCTTGCCGGCGTGGCAGCTGATGCAGCCGCCGGCCCAGAACAGGCGTTCGCCGTTCTTGAGATCGGGCGCGCCGAGATCGGCGAAGGCCGTCTCCGGCAGGGGTTGCGGTCTGGTCACGAACCAAAACCCGGCTGCGCCGATGGCGCCGACAACCACGACCGTTCCGAGCGCCTTGGTAAGAAAGGATGCCATGCCATCACTCCCATCCAGAATGGACAAAACGCGCCGGATTCGATTGAAATCCGGCGCGTCAGCATATCACGAAGGTGAGCGGATCAATCCTTCAGGCGATAGGTCTCGTGACAGGCGCCACAGTCGGCTCCGAGCGTCTTGACGGCAGCACCGACGGCGGCCTTGTCGGCCGGCAGCTGGGCGAGAAGCATGTCTGCATCCTGCTGCAGCTTTGCGGCCTTGGCCTTGAAGTCGTCCATGTTCTCCCAGATCTTCGGCGAAGCTTCAGTCTTGTGACCGGTCTCGGAACCCTTCGGGAACTGGTCCGGGAAGGTCTTCATCGTCTCGGACATGGTGGTGAGCGAGGCCTTGACGGTATCGGCGCTGTATTCCGTCTTGCCCTTGACGATGTTGACGAGCCCGCCCATGGCCTTGCCGACGTGCTCCATCATTTCCTTGCGCACCACCTGCGGCGGATCGGCGGCAAGCGCTGCGGAAAAGCCGGCGCCCATGCTGAACAGCATGGTGGCGGCGATCACGGTCTTCATCTTCATCGAAGCTCTCCCTCTGGCGGTGCCGCAGACAGTGCGAACCGCGATTTGTTGTACTTCGATATGATTACAGCGCTGCGAACAGCCGGGAAGTCACAAGCCTGTGATTTGAAATCAAATTTCCGAGTGCGCGGTGGAAACGCCTGACGATGCAGCCTGCCTGCGCCGGCTGATGCCGAGGCCGACGAGGATGGCCAGAACCATGAAGACAGCAGCGGCAAAGAAGGGCAAGCCCGGCAGGTTCAGCCCGTTCTTCGGGTCCACAGCATAGGCGAAGGACCAGGCGAACGCCCAGGGTCCGACCATGCCGGACAGGCCGTTGAGGCTGGCGCTGACACCCTGCAGCCGGCCCTGCTCCTCCGGTCCGACTTCCTTGGTCATCAGCGCGGTGGTGGAAGGCTGCGCAAAACCCCAGAGCGCCATGACCGGCACGGTGAGGATGAAGGCGAGGCCCGTCGCGGCAAAACCATAGAGCGCAAAGCCGATGGCACCGGCGGTAAGCCCCAACATCATCGCCCGCTTTTCACCGATTGCCTTCACCACGGGGCGCACGAGGCCACCCTGCACGATCATGCCGGCAACGCCGACGCCGGCGAGCAGGAAGCCCACTTCCCGCTCCTGCCAGCCATAGCGCAGGCCCATGTAGAGCACGGCGCAGGCCGGCAGCACCTGATGCGCGAGCATGATGAGGAAGGTAACCACGCCGAGCCGGGTAAGCTGGGCGCTGCGGGAAAGAAGCTTCACCGCCGCCATGGGATTTGCGGTGCGGAAGCGGAACGGCGTGCGCCGCTCGGCGGGAAGGGATTCCGGCAGCACGAAGTAGCCGTAGAGAAAGTTCGCAAGGCTCATGCCCGCAGCCGCGAAGAAGGGATAGCGCAGGTCGTAATGCCCGAGAATGCCGCCGACGGCGGGGCCGAGCACGAAGCCGAGGCCGAAGGCCGCGCCGAGCATGCCGAAGCGCGCGGCGCGGTTTTCCTGCGGGGTGACGTCGGCGATATAGGCCTGTGCGGTCGAGACCGTGGAAGAAAGCACGCCCGCGAGAACGCGTCCCACGAACAAAACCCAGAGCGCCGGCGCCGTCGCCATGATGAGATAATCAAGACCGAGGCCGAGATTGGAGAGGAGGATCACCGGACGGCGCCCGAAATGATCCGAAAGAGCACCCATGACGGGCGAGGCCAGAAACTGCATCAGAGCCCAGACGGACATGAAGATACCGAGCATTTCCGCGGCCCGATCGAACTCTCCTCCCATGAAGGAGAGGATGAGCTTCGGCAGCACGGGAATGATGATGCCGATCGACAGCATGTCGAGCAGCACGGTGAAGAAGATGAAGATGAAGGCCGGCGATCGCCCCGCGCGTGCGGACGAAGCGGCAGGTTTATCGCTCATGACCTATCTCCAACAGGCGCCGAAAGTGAGGCTATGCAGTAGCCGGCGGCTGATGAAAGTCAAGCGTCAGACGGCCGCCAGGGCAAACTGCGCAAGCCGGAAGGGGCGGCAGAACCGCCCCTTGCTCGATGCGTCCTGCTCAATCCAGCGGATGATGGCAGGCGAACTTGTGGGTTTCGCCCCCTTCGAGCGGCGGCATGACCTGGCGGCAGACATCCGTCGCCCGCCAGCAGCGCGGGTTGAACGGGCAGCCGGTCGGCGGGTTGAGCGGCGATGGCAGCTCGCCCTGCAGGCGGATGCGGTTCTTGGCACGCTCGGGATCGGCAACCGGGGTCGCGGAGAGAAGCGCCGCCGTATAGGGGTGCCGCGGGCGGTTGAACACCTCTTCCGCCGTGCCCGTTTCCACCGGCTTGCCGAGATACATCACCATCACCTCGTCGGCGATATGCCGCACGACGGAAAGGCCGTGGCTGATGAAGAGATAGGCGAGACCCATTTCCTTCTGCAGGTCCATGAGCAGGTTCAGCACCTGCGCCTGGATCGAGAGATCGAGGGCCGAAACCGGCTCGTCCAGCACCAGCACCTTTGGCCGCAGCATCAGCGCTCTTGCAATGGCGATGCGCTGGCGCTGGCCGCCGGAGAACATGTGCGGATAGCGGTCGTAATGCTCGGTGCGCAAGCCGACGCGGGTCATCATCTCCTCCGCCTTGCGGCGGCGGGTGGCGGCATCGTCACTGGTGTTGATCTTCAGCGGCTCCTCCAGGATCGACCCGACCTTCTGGCGCGGGTTGAGCGAGCCATAGGGGTTCTGGAAGACGATCTGCACCTGGCTGCGCAGGCTGCGGTCGCCGACGCGCGCCGGCTTGCCGTCGATCAGCAGCGTGCCTGCGGTCGGGTCCTCGATCATGGTGACGAGCCGGGCGAGCGTGGACTTGCCGCAACCGGATTCGCCGACGACGGCGAGCGTCTTGCCGGAATGGAGCTCGAAGGAGACGCCGTTCAGCGCCTTCACCGTGGCGTCGGGCTTGAAGAGTCCGCGGCGGACGGAATAATGGCGGGACAGATCCTGCGCCTGGAGAACGGCAGTGCTCATGCCTCTACTCCCTTTTCTGCAGTGCCAAAGGCGGGATGGTTGAGGGGCACGCCCTTGACGAGCGGATAGTTGCAGAGCGCCTCGCCGAGTTCCGGCCCCTGGCGCCGAGCACCGAGATGACAGTCGGGTTGGACAAAGGCACAGCGCGGTGCAAACAGACAGCCCGTCGGACGGTCATGCTGGCCGGGTACCACACCCGCGATCGAGGGCAGCTTCTGGCCGGCGACCGCCCGCTCCGGCAGGGCCGCGAGCAGCGCTGCCGTATAGGGATGATGCGGGTCGCGGAAGAGTTCGCGCACCGGCTGCTCCTCCACCTTCTGTCCGGCATATTGCACCTGGACGCGCTCGGCCGTCTCGGCGACCACCCCCATGTCGTGGGTGATGAGCACCAGCGCCATGCCGTTTTCCTTCTGCAGCCGAACGAGCAGGTCGAGGATCTGGGCCTGGATGGTCACGTCCAGCGCGGTGGTCGGCTCGTCGGCGATCAGCAGCTTCGGATTGCAGGCGAGCGCCATGGCGATCATCACGCGCTGGCTCATGCCGCCGGACATCTGGTGCGGGAAGTTGGACAACCGTTCTTCCGGTGCGGGAATGCCGACCTTGTCCAGCAGCTCGATCGCGCGCTTGCGGCGCTCTGCCTTGCTGAGATCGAGATGCGCCTTCAGCGCCTCCTCGATCTGGAAGCCGACGGTGAAGCTCGGGTTCAGGCTGTTCATCGGTTCCTGGAAGATCATCGCCATGTCCTTGCCGATGATCTTGCGGCGGTCCTGCGCCGACATGGTACGCAGATCCTTGCCGTCGAAGGACATGACGTCGGCCGTGATGCGCGCCGTCCAGGGCAGGAGACCCATGACAGCCAGCATGGAAACGGACTTGCCGGACCCGGATTCGCCGACCACGGCGAGAATTTCGCCCTGGTCGCAGGTGAGCGAGACGCCGTCCACCGCCCGGAACAGGCCGGACGTGGTTTCGAACTCGACGGTGAGATTTTTGATTTCCAGAAGGGCCATGGCGTCAGGACCTCTTGAGCTTGGGATCGAGCGCATCGCGCAGGCCGTCGCCCATCAGGTTGATGGCGAGAACCGTGATCAGGATGGCAAGACCGGGGAAAGTGACGACCCAGGGCGCACGCTGGATGAACTCGCGGGCATTGGCGAGCATGGTGCCCCATTCCGGCGTCGGGGGCTGGGCTCCGAGGCCGAGGAAGCCGAGCGCTGCGGCTTCGAGAATGGCGTTCGAGAACGACAGCGTCGCTTGGACGATCAGCGGCCCGAGACAGTTCGGCAGGATGGTCAGGAACATCAGCCGCATGTGCCGGGCACCGGAGACGCGGGCGGCAACCACATATTCGCGGCTGTATTCCGCCATGGCGGCCGCACGGACGAGACGGGCGAAGTGCGGCTGCAGCACGAGCGCGATCGCAAGCATGGCGTTGAAGAGGCTCGGCCCCAGGATCGTGACCATGACCAGCGCCAGGAGGAGCGACGGGAAGGCGAGGATGATGTCCATGACGCGGGAGATGACGACATCCACCCAGCCGCGGAAATAGCCCGCGAGAAGGCCGAGAATGGTGCCGCCAACGACCGAGAGCGTCACGACGATCGCGCCGATGAGGAGCGAATACTGCGCGCCGTAGATCAGCCGCGAAAGGATGTCGCGACCGACGGGATCGGTGCCGAGGATGTATTTCCAACTGCCGTTCGCATCCCAGACGGGCGGCGCAAGGAAGGCGTCGCGGTCCTGCGCGTCCGGCGCATGCGGCGCGATCAGCGGCGCGAAGGCTGCGAGCAGCACGAGGCCGACGAAGACGGCGAGCCCCATGACCGCACCGCGGTTCTGCGAGAAATAGTACCAGAATTCCCGGAAGCGCGGAAAACGGCTGGCCTTGCGGCCGGTTGTGGTTGCCTGTTCCTGGACGGCCATGTCAGCGCCCCCGCATGCGTGGATTGATGACGGCATAGAGCACGTCGACGGTGAAGTTGACGATCATGACGATGAGGGCGATGAGCAGCAGGCCGCTCTGCACCACGACATAATCGCGCTTGAAGATGGAATCGACCATCCACTTGCCGATGCCCGGCCAGGAGAAGATGGTTTCGGTCAGGATTGCGCCGGCCAGCATGACGCCGACCTGAAGGCCGATCGTGGTGATGACGGGGATCAGCGCATTGCGCAGCGCATGCACCCCGATGACGCGCCGCACCGAAAGGCCCTTGGCGCGGGCGGTGCGGATGTAATCCTCGCCCAGCACTTCGAGCATCGCCGAACGGGTCTGACGCGCGATCACGGCGAGCGGGATGGTCCCAAGCACGATCATCGGCAGGATGATGTGCTTCAGTGCAGAGACGAAGGCGTCCCATTTGCCGAGAAGCAGCGTATCGACCAGCATGAAGCCGGTGATCGGCTTGAAGAAGAACTGCAGGCCGATGCGGCCCGAAACCGGCGTCCACTGCAGGTAGCCGGAGAAGAAGATGATCAAGAGCAGGCCCCACCAGAAGATCGGCATGGAATAGCCGACGAGCGCGGTGCCCATGATCGCCTGGTCCGGCCAGGAGCCGCGGCGCACCGCGGCGATCACGCCGGCGGGGATGCCGATCAGCGCCGCGCAGATCATTGCAAAGACCGAAAGCTCGATCGTGGCCGGAAACAGGAACG
>CAMFHT010000036.1 GCA_945952245.1 uncultured Rhizobium sp.
TCACCGTCCGCCCCCAACCAGCTCCATCTGGAGGAAACGAGAGTTTGAAGTCAAAGACTTCCGCCGACACTACGGTACCGACATCCAGCTGCTTGGCGAGGATTGCATGGCCCGCCTCGTGAACTGCGATCCGAAACAAATCATCCTCGCTCGGCTTTTGTCGCGATGGCATCAAAGGAATGACATCTTCCATTGTGAGGTCACGTCCGCCGATCCTTGCGGCTCTGCGAGCCTCGCGAGATATCCGCTCGATATCGGCCCCTGTTGACCCCGCAAGCTGTTGCGCCACCTCCGCTAGTCGCGGGTCGTTAGAAAGCGTCGGAAAATAATATTGCAGGATGTCGAACCTGGTCTCTGCGTCAGGCAACGGAAAATGGATCAGTCTTTCGAGACGCCCACTCCTGAGAAGTGCCCGGTCAATTCGTTCTGGAGCATTGCACGCGCCAACCACTATGACGCCTTCGCGGCCGTCAATGCCGTCAATCGCTTGCAACAGAGCGTTCACAACCTGTATTTGATAGTCCTTGTATTCTGTGAAGTCTTCGCGACTGCCGATGCTATCAAGCTCATCGATGAACAAGAGTGAGGGAGCATTGAGCTTAGCCTGCGAGAAAGATTTCCGCATAGCACTGAGCAAACTTCCCAAATGGCCGTCGCGGCTTCCTTGCCACTCGGCGTGAGATGTCGCTACCAGATGAAGTTTGCATTCTTGTGCTAGGGCCAAAGCAAAGCTGGTCTTACCTGTTCCAGGCGGGCCATAAAGAAGCGCTCCCTTGTCAACATCAGACCATGACAATCCACCTCGGCGATATGCCTGCAAATCTCTTTGCAAGTCCCTCGACCATTCGCTCGCAGGGCCAAATCCTTTATTGGTCTGAAGTGATAGACGCCGGATGGGAGGGGCAACTGGGAAAATCGATTTCAGCCGCATAGCGGCGGCCGTTGCGTCAGCGCCCCTCCGGAAGACGGAGTCAAGAAATTCCGCAGGCCTGCCCAGAATTTCTGACAACAACTCCGACGGGACCGCACCGCATTCCAATAACCGCCCAAGCGCTCTGAGATGCTCTTCGAAACCGATTTTCAGTTTAACCTGATGGGTTACAGCCACTCTAAGACGAGGGGTAGGCTCCCAGTCCTCTTGGCACAAAATAATGACCTTGGACCGCTTCAAGACTTCCAGCGTTTCGTCGTCTCCACCGCCTCGTCGGCTGCTGCCCTCCAGCTGCAACGTCACCTTGATACTCGATTTGGTGAGCGCATGTTTGGCAGCAGCCTTGACGATCTCGGGCTCCCAGTTCGAGGGCACGGACGCAAGAAGAATGAAACTCCGGTCTGCCGTAGCTCTCAGTTGCTGTCGTAGGAACCGCACCATTGCACAGTAAGCGATGAAAAGCCGTGGCCCGCCGCTGTTGAGAACTTTTAGAGCCTGCTGCCGGTCCAATATAGCGTCAACGCCGCGAACCCTCCTGGAAGAGACACTAAATTCGGATTGGATTCGCACAGCCTTAAGCCTGCTGTCTGCGGTTGCTTGAGATTCCCACTCCTGAACAGGGTTGGCGCTCATCGGGCAAACTCCTTGGCTTTTCCGAGGACATACCAGCGGCTGAGTGTCCGAGCTACACCTTGCTCCGGGTCGAGATAAAACAACTCACTGGTAAACCCTGGTCGGCCAGTCTCGATTTCGGGATGTCCGAACATATGACCGGCAAGGCATGGGACAGCTCGCTGGCAAAGGAAATAATCTTCGAGAACGACCGCATCCCGCACAGGATTTCGTTTGCTGCGAAAAACTTCTTGAAGATCACGAGTCAGCTTTTCAAGACGAGGGATCAGAATGTCCGGTTCAGTGCCAAGCCAGGGACTATGCATGAGAAATGCTCCGATTCGAAATGGCGACAGGAATTAAAACGACCGAGTCGCATCAAATTGTCAATTTAATAGATCACAGATGACCCATATCGCATCAGAACGCTTCAATGTTGACATTGCGAAGCCCGCTGCTCAATTCGGCGGATGGACAACATGTCTCAAAGCCTTAGAGCTGCCCGTTCTGTACTTGATGAGAGCCAGGAGCGCGTGGCCGTTGAAGCTGGTGTAAGCGTGCGCACCCTCAGGCGACTTGAAGAGGGCAGCTACATCCGCATGCCCTTGGTCGTCGTCACTTTGAGAAAGTACTACGAAGGCAAGGGAATAGATTTCTTACCGGAAGATGGAAAAGGAGGCCCAGGTATCAGCTGGCCTGCTCGCGCAGTCTTCGATCCCTCTCATAGAGACAAAATAAGAGTGGGGAGAAGTTTAGCAAACCTGTCCCAACGGGACTTCGCCAAGCTCTCTGGCGTTGGGCAGAGTGTCATATCCCGTATAGAAAGCGGTCAAAACGTAATCATTCCTGTCAGGGCGATCACGCAGATGCTCGACACTCTGAAGAGTGTCGGAGTGATCTTGCTCGACCAGTCAGATGGGACCCGTCACACGGCCAGGCTTGCACTATCGAACCAGCCTTCTGAAGCTTCAAAATCGCCACGTCGAGATACGGGGCAAGCAAGCGACAATTGATCATCGGTTGCAAAAATATTGATTCCGGCACAAATCAGTGGCATACTGTACATGTAGCGGGTTCGTGGGGAGGCGACAAAAGCGAAAGCCGCTGTTTTTGTAAGAATCATGAAAAAATATTGATTCTAGAGGCAAGAAATTTTCCATTGGGAAGCATAATATTTGCCAAATGCGGCAGATATTTTTTCCGCCGACATCTCGGAGACAATTTTGCAACACCGTTTTATCCGAACCGATCCACCACATTTTCTGATGGATATAATCAATAACATTCGTTTGATTGATGCTTCTGTTGCGGCAATATTGGTTTCATAGGATCGCACTCCCGACGATCCTCGACACATGAGGAAGAAACCATGTCCCTGATACAATCCTATGACAGGCGGTCGGCACCGTCATTATCCGCCTCCGGCCTGCTGTTCCGGTCCTTTACCGGCGCTGCCGGTCTTGCCCGCCGCGCGTTTTCATCCTGGCGGACGAGGTCCAACCTTCTCGTAATCGAATCTCTGCCGGATGATCTCCGCAAGGACATCGGCTGGCCGGATGGAGGCCAGAGCCGTTGAGAAGACGCCCATTTGCGACACTGATCTGAAAGCGGGACGAGGTATCCTGAAACCGCTCCCGCTTTCACCGCTATTTCACTGTTTCTGTTTCAAACAAGATTGAAATCCATAACTTACGATTGGCATCCGCAGGCCAAACTCGACAGGTTGGCAAAAAACTATCAATGCCTGACGTCGCAAAATTTTTGAATGTGTCGTTTTTAGTCCCCCCTTCCGCCTCTTCCTCGTTCAGTCTAATGTCGTTTTTGAGCGATACGTCCGCTTCGGCCAGGGTGACCCAGGACGGACCGTAGATCTTCGAACAACTGGGTTCTTCTCGCGCGCCTCAGGGCCGCAGGATGAATCATGGCGTCAGGCGCACTCTTCTCCCCGGGAGCACTGGTTCATGAACAAGACGCAAGCCAAGAAGCGATCGATCGTTTTCTTCCTCGTTCCGCATTTTTCCATGCTGCCTTTCTCGGCGGCTATCGAGACGCTGCGCATCGCAAACCGCATGCTGGGTTATCCTGCCTATGTCTGGCGGCTTGCCTCGGTCGATGGGCAGAAGGTCTCCTCCTCCTCCGGCATCAGCATCGAGGTGAATACCTCGCTCGCCGACGAGCGGCGCCACCTCACCGGCGAAGGCCGGCCGAGCATGGCGATCGTCTGTTCCGGCATCTATGTCGAGGAGTTCCAGAACAAGTCGGTCTCCGCCTGGCTGCGCGAGGTCTACAACCGCGGCGTTTCGGTCGGCAGCCTCTGCACCGGCGCCCATGTGCTGGCCCAGGCCGGCCTGCTGAACGGCAAGCGCTGCGCCATCCATTGGGAAAACCTGCCGGGCTTCGCCGAGGCCTTCCCCCAGGCGGAGGTCTATGCCGACCTCTACGAAATCGACAGCAACATCTACACCTGCGCCGGCGGCACCGCCTCGCTGGACATGATGCTGAACCTGATCAGCCAGGATTTCGGCGAGAATCTGGTGAACCGCGTCTGCGAACAGGCCCTCACCGACCGCGTCCGCAGCGCGCATGACCGTCAGCGCCTGCCCCTCCGCGCCCGTCTCGGCGTCCAGAACTCCAAAGTGCTGTCGATCATCGAGCTCATGGAAAGCAATCTTGCCGAGCCGCTCTCGCTGCTCGACATTGCCGACAATGCCGGCCTGTCCCGCCGTCAGATCGAGCGCCTCTTCAGGCAGGAAATGGGCCGTTCGCCGGCGCGTTACTATCTGGAGATCCGCCTCGACCGTGCCCGACATCTGCTGGTGCAGTCGTCCATGCCCGTCGTGGAAGTGGCGGTTGCCTGTGGTTTCGTCTCCGCCTCGCACTTCTCCAAGTGCTATCGCGAGCTCTACAACCGCTCGCCACAGCAGGAGCGCGCCGAGCGCAAGGTCAACATGAACACCAACCGCACTGGCGTGGTGGTCTAGGCGCACCACTCGATCGCAGAATTGCAAAAGCCGCCTTGGGGCAGCCGCCTTGGGGCGGCTTTTTCGTCTCAAACAGAGTGAAGCGATCAGACTGCCGCGCGCCGATCCGCACCGGCTTCGACCGTCATTATGTGATCTGAGAAGACCTGGTTGCGGCCGCGATGCTTGGCCATGTAGAGGAACTGATCGGCCGCATTGATGTAGTTTTCAAACGCCTCGAACGTGCGAACCTCGGCAACGCCGATCGAAACGGTCACGCTCAACTCTTCTTCATCGGCGACCACCTTCACGGTCGACATGATCTTTCGCAGATGATCGCAATAATCCGTCGCGTCGGCAGAGTTCATGCCATTTACGAGAATGCCGAACTCCTCACCGCCCAGGCGGCAGAGGAGGTGTTCCGTTCCCTGCAGCTCCTGCCGCAGCCGGCTCGCAACGGCAACCAGGACGAGATCGCCGATCTCGTGTCCGTAGGTATCGTTGAGACGCTTGAAGTGGTCGATGTCGAGCACGGCCAGCGATGCCACACGCTCGGTCTTCAGGCAACGGTCCACACGCTTCGGCCCTTCGGCGAAGAAATACCGGCGATTGTAGAGACCGGTCAGATAGTCCGAAGCCGCAGCCGCCCTGAGAGTCCGGACATGGCCCAGAATGTCCATGTGGTGCGAGATTCGGCACTGGAACTCCTCCTGCACCATCGGCAGACGCACGGCATCGGTGGCGCCGGCGCGCAGGAAGTTCAGGCCGTTGAACTCGTCTTCCTCGGCATAAAGGCCGATGACGGCGAGATAGCCGGGCTGGTGATGCTTGCGGATCCGCCGGGCAAGCTCGTAGCCGCTCATGTCGGACACCGTCTCGCCGACCACGACGAGGTGATACTCGTCCTTTTCGAGGGCAGAAAGCGTGCTCCAGCCGGACTTGAGCTCCTCCACCTGGAACTGCATGCGGCAGAGAGATTGGACCGTCTCGCTCCGCACCGATTCGTTTCGATCCGCGACGATGACTTTCATCCGGCGGTTCTCGAGCGATTGCTTGACCGCAAGGAATGCTTTCTCGAGCGCGAGATCATTGTCCTTCATGACGTAGTCGATCACATGCCGCTGCATGATCTCGGCCCGCATTTCAGGGCTGAAGCTTGCGGTGAAAACGACCGTCGGGATGGACTTTTCAAGTGTCAGGTTGAGCACTTCGCCGCGGGGCGAACCTGGGAGGTTGAGATCTACCATGGCGAGCGTGAACTGCCTGTCGCCCGACTGGAGCGCTGACTGCAGTGCCGAGAACGAGCCGCAATGATGCACCTTCAGGCCCAGCTCGTTCTGGAAACGGAACGAGAGTACCGATGTGAACAGGCGCGAATCCTCGACGAGGAGGATATGCTGTCTGTTCTCCAGTGCCGTGCCGTCGTCGTTCATCGTCGTTCCGTTGCACACCCAGCCGATTCAGAGGGTTAGCAAGTACGCCACATGCCTGCCCCAATGCAAGCACGCGGAGTCTTTCCGACCCGATGTTAAAAAGCTACCATCCAATACTTAATCAAAAACGCTAACCCGATGAGTAAGCAGGGAAATCGTTTCTGAATATCAAAGGCTTTTTTTGGGCCATAGAGGCGCGTGGATAGCTGCGCTTCAGGCGACCGCCTTGTGCTGAACCCCGCGGATCTGGACGAGAGTATCGAGGTTTTGATTCACGCGGCAGTAGAACTCTTCGTCGATGAACGGACGCAGCATGAAGTCGTTGCCGCCAGCCTTCAGGAAGCGGGCCGAAAGCAGCCGGTTGTTCGAGGACGAGACGCCGATGATCCTGAGCTGATGCGAGCCGATGCTGGCGCGGATGCGGCGCGTCAGTTCGAAGCCGTCGATGTCGGGCATGTTGTAGTCGGTCACCATCAGGCCGATATCCGGATTGGCTTTCAGGATCTCGAGCGCCTTGGCGCCGCTGTCGGCCACGCTCACGCGGAAATTGTAGCGGCGCAGACGGCTGGAAAGAAGAGCGCGGGCCGTGGCGCTGTCGTCGACGATCAGGACGTGATGGCGCTGGTTGGTGAGAAAGCGGCAGACGGATTCTGCCAGCATCTCGACGGCGAAGACATTGTCCTTCAGCACGTAGTCAACGATTTCCTTGGCGAGGATCTGCTCGCGCGTCTGGGCCTGGAACGTCCCGGTGAAGACGATCGTGGGAATGCTGAGATCGATCAGGTAATCCAGCGCCTCGCCACTTTCCGCGCCTGGCAGGTTGATGTTGGAAATGGCGAGCGCGATCGGTTCCTGAGACCGGTCATAGACGAGCTGCAGCTCTTCGAAGTTGCGGCATATCGTGACGTCGATGTCGAACAGCTCTCTCAGCCGCGTGCTGATCATGGACGTGAAAACGTTGGAGTCCTCGGCGACGAGGATGCGCGTGCTGCCCAGAGAGGAGCCGGTATATTGCATGCCGGAAATGCCGAGAAAGCTCATGTGAAGTCCCTATAGAGTAATCTTTCCTCCTCTCAATTGTTAGTCACAATTATTTTCTCAAATGTTAATATGACTTACGAACGGTGATACAACAAAGACATACACCCGTCCCTGCATATCACGTGTCGGGACAATCAGTTCACGCTCGCCGCGCCGTCGTGAATGTCTACCGTCTCCTGGCCACCAAGGCCGATGCGGTCGCCGTTTGGAAGGGTGACGAAACAGCCGGACGGGCAGACGTCTTCGCTGGCGCCGGGTTCAAGGGAGACGTCGTAGCGTCCGCTGGAATCGGCAACCTGCACGACGACGGCGCTGCTGCCGGAATTTGTGAGGGTTGCCGCCACGGCATGATCGAAAGTGGTGAAGGCGGCAAGAAGGGCAAGCGGAATGCGAACCATGGTGCCTGCGGCATGGCGGCCATGCCGTCCTCTCTGATCTGGCCGACGCTGACCGCCGACCTCATGAGAGCTTTATAGCAAGGCGCTCATGAATTGACCATGAATGCCGCATTCATGCCGCGTTTCGGCCACAAGTGGCTCAGCTCTGGCGGGAACGGTCGCGCTTCAGCTGCAGGTCCTGCCCGTGCGTTTCGTCGACATCGCCGGGTTTCTTCTCCGCCTGCGCCCGGCGGGCTGCAGCATCGAGCTTCTCGGCAACGGGCTGCGGAACGCCCTGCTCCTTCAGCGCAGCCTCCAGGCTCTGGCCATCGCCCTCGACGGTAATGTTCAGATTGCGCTGCGGCAGCGGGATGACGATGCCCTTTTCGCGGAACTGCTCGAGGATACCGATGCGGATATCGTTGCGCACCTTCGTGCCGTTGAAGAGATCGGCCAGGTAGAGCCTCAGCTCGAAATCGAGCGAGAACGCGCCGAAGCCCATGAAGGCAACGCTCGGCTCGGGATTGTGCAGCACCATCGGATGCTTGATCGCAAGATCCATCAGGATATCCATGACCTCGTTCGGATCGCTTTCATAGGCGACGGAAACGGGAATCTCGACGCGGCCAAGCCGGTTCCGATGCGTCCAGTTGCCGACCGAGGCATTGATGAGATCCGAGTTCGGCACGATGATCGACTGGTGCTGGAACGTCTCGATCTCCGTCGCGCGCACGGAGATGCGGCGGACGAAGCCTTCGGTCGTGCCCGTGACCACCCAGTCTCCGACCTTGAAGGGACGCTCGACCAGCAGGATCAGGCCGGAGACGAAGTTCGAGACGATGTTCTGCAGGCCGAAGCCGATACCGAGCGAAAGAGCGCCCGCCACCAGCGCGAGGCTCGAGAGATCGATGCCAGCCGCCGAAATGCCGATGAGGCCGGCAAGCGCGATGCCGAGATAGCCGACGCCGGTCTTCACCGAGTTGCGAACGCCGAGATCGACGTGGCTTCGCGCCATGACGCTGCCATCCAGCCAGCGTTGGAACCAGCGTGTGCCGAACAGGCCGGCGATGAAGATCAGGACGCCGCTGAAGATGCCGACGAGCGAAATCGAGATGTTGCCGATGGTGATCTCGGTGAAGAGCCGGTAGGCCCAGAGCTCCAGATCGCGCACCTGGAAGCCCCAGGAGAGCAGGATCAGCGGAATGCCCGTCATCAGCGCCAGCAGGTAGACGCCGAAGCCTGCCACCAGCCCGGCCTGGTCGAGCGCAACGGCATCCAGCTTGAAGCGGCGGCGGACATACTGGCCGATCAGCGTTCCGGCAAAGCTGTTCTGCGCCGAGATGGCCTGGCCCGAGAGAATGCCGATATACATCATCACAAGCACGGCACCCGTGAGCGTGATCTGAGTCGAGACGAAGCGCGCAAGCCCGACATAGCCGACGAGCGCGGCAACCAGCAGGCCAAGCCCCGCCATGCGAAGCAGTCCGGACATGAAGCGCGGCCAGGGACGGCCCAGCTCGTCCGGATTACCCGAGACGGCCAGCACCGGCCTCATGAAGCTCATGCTGATCAGGATCAGGCCGATGATGACGGAGGCGACGAGGCTCTTGATGACGGTCAGCACCACGGGCGAGCCGAGCGCCACGCTGATGGCGCTCAGGAGATAATCCAGGCTGTTCACCACCGTCATCGCGACAATGGCCGTCACCAGCCATTTGGCACCGGTGTTCGAAACCCGCACCAGGCGCCAGTTCGGCTCCGTCGGTGCGAAGACCGCATGCGCCAGGCGCCAGACGAAATAGACCAGCCCGATGATGCTGAGCGCGGCCGACACCATGGGCGCTATGTCGGGCCTCAGGATGTTGAAGCTGTCCATGAAGAAATAGCTGGTCGCGAGGAAGCTCGACAGCGCCATGGCGGAAATCAGTGTCGACCAGAAGGCGACCGAGAGACGGCTGATATAGGGCGGGTCGGCATCGGCCCGGTCGCGGCGGATGAGAAATCCCAGCATGCGATAGCCGCCAGAGACGAAGACAAGCGCCGCGCCGATCGAAAGCATGACCGCGGTGAGCAGCTGCAGCTGCTTGATGCGCCACGCAAAGCTGATCCAGCTTGCCGTCGTGCGCTTGAAATCGTCCACCTCGGCGCCGATCGCCGTCCCGGCCTCGCTCAACATGTCGTAGGTGAGCGGCGAGCGGCGTGTCAGCGTATCGGTGAAGAGCCGGCGGCGCAGTTCCGTGATGCGGTTGGCAAGCGAGCCCGTATTGACGGAGAGGTTTTCCGCATCGCCCGTAATGGCGTTGATCCGGCCGCGCTCGTCGGTCAGCTGGTTGCGCTCCTCGGTCACTTCCTGCGCTTCCGGCGGCTGGCCCTCCTTGGGCGGGTCGCCGAGTTCGGTGAGGCGCTTGGCGATTTCCTCGAGCCGGGGGCGGAGATTGACGGAAGTCTTCAGGACCACGCGCCCGAGATCGTCCACCTTGCCCTTGAGATCAACCAGCCGCGCATCGTCGGTGACCGCCTGATCCACCAGGCCGGAAAGCGACTTCAACTGACGCTCGGATTGATCGATCGTCACACGGGCGGCGGCGAGCGGATCGTTTGGTGCGGCGGAGGCGGCAGGGGCCGGCGCCGCCGGGGCCGCGGGCGGTTGCTGCTGCGCCATGATTGCCGATGGGAGCAGCCCGAGCGACAGCACCATCAACAGGCAACCGGCCAGGGCCGGCCTGAACCCGCCCGTCAGTTTTCGAACCATCCGCATACCTACACCTCGCATTCGGCCAGAGGGGCCTTTAGAACTGGCCCATTCGCACGAACAGACTCGTTTCTCCCCGCTCTACCACAAAGATAGGCCGAAGAGTGGCGCGAGGCTGGAACCGGCCTAAAAACCGGCTCCCGGCTGAGCGAGATAATCCAGCTCCTCCGGGCTGGACGGGCGGAGCAGGATGGGATTGCGATGCGGGAAGCGGCCGAACTGGCGGATCACTGCCCGGTGTTTCTCTGCGTAATCCAGATAGACCGGATCACCCAGCGCCTCGAACAGGCGGACGCATTCATCCTGGTCGGAAATGTTCTCCTGATGCTCGTAGGGCAGGTAGAAGAAGGCGCGCCGATCCGGAGCGACCTGCTGGTCCAAGCCACGGGCGACCGCATCCCGCGCGAGCGCGATGGCGAGCTCGTCCGTCGCGAAGGCCAGCGGCGAGCCGCGATAGATGTTGCGTGGGAACTGATCGAAGACGAGGATCAGCGCCAGAAGATGATCCGAGCCTTCCAGCCATTCCGCAGGCCGCTCTCGCGAAAGCGCCAGATGCAGGTCGCGGAAACGTTCCGTAATGCGCAGGTCGAGCGCGTCGGAGCGGGTGAACCAGTCCTTGAACGCCAGCTCACCGAACCAGAAGTCGAGAACGTCGCGGGGGTGTAGTGTCAACTGCGTCATGACGGACCTTTCTTCCGGTTTGCCTCCAAGCGAGCGGCGCCCGCGGATATGTCCAGCCGATGCGGTCAGTTGGATCGCAACAGCTCGCGTAGAGCCTCGTTCGGCTGTGGCCTGGCGAAGAGATAGCCCTGCCCCTGCTCGCAGCCGAGCTCCCGCAGGAAGGCGAGCTGTTCTTCATTCTCCACGCCCTCGCAGATCATGACCACGCCGAGCCCTTCGCAGAGTGAGTGGACCGAACGCAGGATCGCTCGGTTTGCCGCGCTGTCCTCGAGACCGCGGACGAAAAGCTGGTCCACCTTGATCTTGTCCGGCGGGAAATGGGCGATATAGCCGAAGGACGAATAGCCGGTCCCGAAATCGTCGAGCGCAAGGGTAATCCCGAGCGCCTTCAGCGCTGCGAGCTTTTCCGGCAGGTCGACGGAGCGATTGAGGAAGATGGATTCCGTGATTTCGAGCTGGAGGCGCTCCGGCGGCAATCCGCTTTCGGCGAGCGCCCGCTTGACGGCTCCCACAACATCGCCGCGGCTGAACTGAAGCGGCGAGACGTTGACGGCGACGGTTATGGGTTTTTCCCAGGCCATCGCATCGGAACAGGCCTTGGCCAAGACCCATTCCCCGAGCTTTTCCACGAAGCCGTTCGCCTCCGCGATCTCCACGAACTGTGCGGGCGAGATTGAGCCGAGCTTCGGACTGTTCCAGCGCACCAGCGCCTCGGCCCCGATGATTGCCCGGTCGGACAAGCGCACCTGCGGCTGGTAGGTCACGAAGATCTCTTCCCGCTCCAGCGAGCGCCAGAGTTCGCGCTCCATCTGCCGGGCGGACACGATCTTTTCCGAGGCTGCGGGATCGAAGAAGCTCCAGCCTGAACCGTTGATCTCGCGCGCCTTGTCGAGTGCGAATTCCGCGCTCTCCAGAAGCGTCTCTCCGTCGAGGCCGCTGTCGGGGGCGGCAAGCGCAATGCCGATATGCACGCCGATGGTGGCGCGGTTGTCACCGATGGCGAAGGGCACACCGAGGGCGTGGACGAGATTGTCGGCAAACTTTTCCGCATCTGCCGCCGTGGCATCGCCGAGATGGGCGAGGCAGAAGCTGTCGCTGCCCGTTCGTCCGACGAAGGCGACGCCCGGATCACAGGTCTCGAGGATATGCACGACCTTGGTCATAAGCTCGTCGCCGACATCCCGGCCGAGCGTCGTGTTGATGGTCTTGAAGCGGTGGAGGTTCAGGGAATAGACTGCGACCGTCCGCTCGCCATCGGCAAGAATCCGGTCGAGCCGGGAAACGAATTCACCCTGGCGCAGGGCCCCGGTCAGCTCGTCGTACCGCGACAGATGGTCAAGCTTCGCCTGCTGCCGGCGCCGCTCGGTCACGTCGCGGGCGGCGATGCAGACGACGAAGGAGGTACCCTCCGGCGTTTCGAGCCTGGATGGCGTCACTGAATACTCGATGAAGCGGTCGCCGTCGGCGCCGGCAATCGACAGCTCCCGGATGACAGGATCCGGCAGGGCTCCGAAGAGAAGAGCCTGACGCGCTTCGGCGAGAATTCGGTCCGGCAGCACCTCCGCCATGTCCCTTCCGGGGCCTGCCTCCGCTGGAACGTCGAAGACGTCCCGGATCCGCACGCTCATTTCGACGATGCGTCCACCTTCATCGGCGATCAGAATCGCATCGGAATTGTCGGTGATGACCTGTTCCAGGATCTGGCGCGTGTTACGGGTTTCGAGCGCGGCGATGCGCAGCAGGATGCGGCGCACGTCGAGTTCGATGATCGTCCGCCCGAGCGCTACCATCACGAGAGCAAGCTGCATGCCTGCCGTCCGCATCCACAGCGCCTTCTCCCGGAACAGGAAGAATGCCGAGACTTCAAAGGCGAGAGCGATTGCGGCCAGCAGCAGGAACTGCGCCGAAAGACGGCGCGGGCGCAGGATGAAGAAAATGGCGAGCGAGCCCGCGGTGATGGAAACCAGGGTCCAGACGCTGATTGCCTCGGGTATCCTGCCTTGCACCAGCGTTTCCGCTGCGAGAATCTGGATCACCGGACCCGGAATCGTGCCCTGTACCGGAACGGTGAAATAGTCCTTCAGCTCGACCGCATGCGCACCAATGATGACGGACTTGCCGGAGAGTGCACCCGCGGGCAGCTTGCCTTCCAGAACGTCCCAGACGGAAAAGGTCGGCACGGAGGCGGCGCTGATCGAGAAATCCACGAGGAAGCTGTCGGTGCTGCTCTGGTCTCCCCCCGATAGCATGACCGGCAGGGACTGCAGCACGCCTTCCGGCGATGATATGCCGAAGGGAACGGAGCGGAGGATACCGTCCGCATCCGGCATGACATTGACGCCGCCAACGAAGGCGTTTTCGGCAAGCTGGGGAATGGGTGTGGTGAGGACGATCCTGTTCCCGGCTTCCACATCCGCATGCTGCAGGAAGGCCGCCAGCAGCACGCCGCCGCCGGCATCCTTCAGCGCCTGAGCAAAGGCGGCATCGTCGGCGGGCGTGGAATGGGCCGAAAAATCGACGTCGAAGGCGATGTCCTTGACGCCGGCCCTGGTCAATGCAGGGATGAGGTTTGCATAGACCGACCGCGGCCAGGGCCAGACGCCGACATCATCGAGGCTTTCCTTGTCAATCGCGATGAAGGCGAAGTTGCCGGTGGCTTCACGCGGCGACAGCGCCATCCGCTGCTCGAGCAAACGGTCGTCAAGCGCGCGGATCAACGCCTCGCCGTTGAACAGGATGCCGCCGAAGAGGATCAGGCCGAAGCTGATCAGAACAAGGAGCCGACGACGGTAGGAGGACCCGAGCGTGGCGTTCACAACGACGGTCCGTTCCGGCTCTCCGCAAGGCACAGGATGGAAGAACCGCCTGCCCTATAGCCACGACAATATGCGTCGCGGCGCGGCTTATTTGGACCCGCCCATCTTGGTGCCTCCGTGGCCCTTGCCACCGCCCTTGCCTTCACCATCCCCACCGTCTTTGCCGCCACCCTTTCCGTTGCCTTTGCCGCCGGAATGATCATCCTCCGACTTGCCATCGCCGTTGCCGTCGGAGTGATCGTTTCCAGCCTTCCCGTTTTCATTCTTGCCGGCGTCGCCCTTGCCCGGCTTGTCCTTGCCGGGAGCGCCGTCGCCGGGCTCACCCTTGCCGGGTTTGCCATTGTCTTGCG
The DNA here is from genome assembly GCA_945952245.1 of uncultured Rhizobium sp. Taxonomy (GTDB): domain Bacteria; phylum Pseudomonadota; class Alphaproteobacteria; order Rhizobiales; family Rhizobiaceae; genus Gellertiella. The sequence continues at coordinate 13,954 of CAMFHT010000036.1, forward strand.
AATGGCCGTTCCCGGACTTGCCGTTTTCTCTGCCGTCGCCGGAGTTCCCCCTGCCGCCACCGCTATCGGAGTGCGAGCCGCCCTTGCCGGAGTTCCCATTGCCGGAATTCCCGTTGCCGTGGCCGGCACCTCCCTTCCCGGAGCCGGAGTCTCCGGAATCATTTCCGCGTCCAGAATTACCACTGGAATTGCCCTGGCTGGAAGAGCCGCCTGACGATTGCCCCTTGCCGGAAGAGGAATTGCCTTCGGTGCCAGCGGCGGATGTGTCCGTGGCCTTCGAAGACTGATCCGCAGCGGGAGCCGCCGGCGTGGACGTAACCGAGGGAACGGCCACATGCGTGACCGGTTCGAAGTTCTTGTTCTTGCCGGTCATGGACATGGAGGTCGACGGATTGTTGTCCACGCTGGCCTTCTGTCCAGCCCGGACACCCGTTCGCTCTCCGCTCAACGTATCGGTTACCTCGACGCGACCGCGATCCACGCTGACGGAGGCATTCTTTTTCCCCACGGAAACGGTGAACACGGTACCCTTGACCACCGCCGCGAGATAGGGCGTCTGCACCGCGAGATGCGGCTTCTTCTGCGGGTCGATGCTGAGCACCAGCGTCCCGGTCTGCTGTGTGAAATCGGTGTGAACGGCAAGGCCCTTCTTCTCGAAGACGCCGGCCATGGTGCCGGGCTGGAAGGTCACCTGGTCCTTCGCCCGCTGCAGGACGACACGCCCACGCGGGCCGGTCGAGATCCAGCTCTTGTTCGGGATCGTGATGCCCTTGGTCACGGGCTGCCACGTCTTGCCATCCAGCGTATAGCGGGACGGCTGGCTGACCTTTGCCACCACCCAATCTGCAGAGAAGGCTGCTGCCGGCGAAAGCGCCGACAGGATGGCCAGCATGCGGGCCATGTTGCGGAGCGTCATGATACACCTCTATCCCAATATACTTCTGAGGGAATACCAGTTGGATGAAGGGGCCGTTAACACCCCCGCTTGTACCGCCCCGGATGCGGGATCTCCGCAGCCACGGTTAAGCTCTCCTTAAACTCTGACCGGCACGTACGCCCGGGAACCGGAACCGAAGCCCGCAGCCATGTGTTTTCGCAAGAAGACCAAAAACGGGGAGAAACGGCATGGCGGCGCGCGCAAGCTGGAAGGGTTCGATCCTCATCGGAGACATCGACGTGCCGGTGGCACTCTATGCAGGCGCGTCGACGTCCGAGCGCATCGCCTTCCACCTCCTCAACCGCCGGACCGGGAACCGCCTGAAGCGCCAGTTCGTGGACAGCGAGACGGGCAAACCCGTCGATGACGAGGACGAGGTGAAAGGCTACGAAACCTCTTCCAACGAATTCGTGACGCTCGATCCGGAGGATGTCGCAGGCGCGGTGCCGGAAAACGATCACCACCTGACGATCGAAGGCTTCATCCCCGAGGACGAGGTGGACGATCTGTTCTTCGACCGCCCCTATTTCCTCGCACCGCCCGACAAGCGCGAGGCCGGTGCCTATGCGGTGCTGCGGGATGGCCTCAAGGCGGCGAAATCAGTGGCGCTGGCGAAGGCCGTCCTTTTCCGCCGGGTTCGGCACATGCTGATCCGGCCCGACGGCGACGGGTTGATCGGCATCACGCTCAACTTCGACTATCAGGTTCGCTCTCCCGAAGAAGCCTTTGAGGAGATTCCGGAAATCTCCATCAAGGGCGAGATGCTGGAGCTCGCCTCGCACATCATCGGCACCAAGAAGGGCACCTTCGATCCCGCCGCCTTCGACGACCGGTACGAGAATGCGCTCGCCGAGGTGGTGAAGGCGAAGATCGAGGGCCGCAAGATCGTCAAGCCGCCGCAGCCGGAGCGCGGCAAGGTCATCGACCTCATGCAGGCGCTCCGGGAAAGTGCGGGCATGGGCGGTTCGGAAAAGGCTTCCCCCAAAGCCAAGAGCAAGGCGAAGGCCGGGGCTTCCAAGGGCAAGAAGACGGCCGCCACACCGCGCCGCAGCCACAAGAAGGCGAGCTGATTCATGGCGGGCAATCTCGAGACCTACAACAGCAAGCGCGACTTCAAGAAGAGCCGCGAACCGCGCGGCCGCAAGGGCAAGACCGGCGGCAACAGCTTCGTGATCCAGAAGCACGACGCAACCCGGCTGCACTACGATTTCCGCCTCGAACTCGACGGCGTGCTGAAGAGCTGGGCCGTCACCCGCGGCCCGTCGCTCGACCCGCACGAAAAGCGGCTTGCCGTCCACGTGGAGGATCACCCGCTTGATTACGGCACGTTCGAGGGCACCATTCCCGAAGGCGAATATGGCGGCGGCGCGGTTCTGCTCTGGGACCGCGGCACCTGGGAGCCGGAAGGCGACCCGCACAAGGGCTATGCGAAGGGTCATCTGGATTTCACGCTGAAGGGCGAGAAGCTCGCGGGGCGCTGGCATCTGGTGCGCATGCATGGACGCCCGCGCGAGAAGCGCGAGAACTGGCTGCTGATCAAGAGCGAGGACGAGGAAGCCCGCCCGCTGGAAGAGGGCGACATCCTGCAGGAAAAGCCGGAATCCGTCGCAACGGGGCGCATGATCGAGGAGATCGCCGGCGAGGAACCCGGCTGGTCGTCCAAGACCGGGCGGCTGAAGCCAAAGAAGGCAAAGGCTGCGAAGGCGGAACCGGCGAAGCCCGCGCCGAAGAAGCGCGTGAAGGCTGCAGATCTCGGCGATGCGCCCGAAGCTGAGCTTCCGGAATTTCTGGAGCCGCAATTGGCAACGCTTTCCTCCATCGCCCCGACCGACGAGCGCTATCTGCACGAGATCAAGTTCGACGGCTACCGGCTGATTGCCCGCATCCAGGATGGGGAGGTGAAGCTCCTCACCCGCAGCGGGCTCGACTGGACCGAGAAATTCGGACCTCAGGTGCGGGATGCGCTCGCCGCCCTACCCCTGAAAGCGGCCCTCGTCGATGGCGAAATCGTCGTGGAGACCACCGCCGGCGCGTCCGATTTTTCCGCCCTGCAGGCAGACCTCTCCGACAACCGCACGGACCGCTTCCGCTTCTACGTCTTCGACCTCATGCACCTGGATGGCCGCGACCTTACGGAACTGCCGCTGGAGAAGCGGAAGGCTTTGCTCAAGAGCCTTCTGTCGGACGATGAAGGCATGATCCGCTTCAGCGAGGATTTCGACCAATCCGGCGCCGAAGTCCTGAACCATGCCTGCCGGCTGGGGCTCGAAGGCATCGTCTCCAAGCTGCGCGACGCGCCTTACCGGCCGGGCCGCTCGAAATCCTGGATCAAGACCAAATGCTCGGCCCGGCAGGAATTCGTCGTCGCCGGCTATACCCCCTCCACGGTCTCGAAGAAGGCGATCGGGGCGCTGGCGCTCGGTGTTTACGAAGGCGACAAGCTGGTGCATGTGGGACGCGTCGGCACCGGGTTCAGCCGGACGGTGGCGGAGGATCTCTTCCGCAAGGTGCAAGGGCTGCGCATCGACACCTCGCCCTTTTCGGGCAAGCTCACCTCGCTCGAAACGCGTGGCCTGCGCTATGTGAAGCCGGAGCTCGTGGCAGAAGTGGAGTTCCGGGCCTGGACAGGCGATGGCCACTTGCGCCACGCTTCCTTCCGCGGGCTACGCGAGGACAAGGCGGCCAAGGACGTGCAACGGGAACAGGCAGGCCAAGCCAGGGAGGCGAAGGTGGGCGAGAGCGAAAAGCCGAAGTCTACGCTTGTGAAAGCGCTTACCCATCCCGACCGCCTCTACTGGCCGGAGCAGGGCATCACCAAGCTGGGACTCGCGGACTATTACAT
>CAMFHT010000037.1 GCA_945952245.1 uncultured Rhizobium sp.
GGGTGTGTCGGGGGTGGGGCGTGGGGTGTTGCAGGCCGAGTGGGCGCGGTGCGGTCTCCGGGCCCGGGTGTGTGTGGGTAGGGGGAGGTGGCTCCCTGAGGCGGTCGAGCGGGGTGCGGTCGGCCAGCGTCTGGTCGTGCAGGTCCATGCCGATGCGCTGGCGCTCCGATTCCAGCGCCTCCGTCAGCCTGAGCGCGCCGAGCCTCAGGCCCTCCTCCCGTGCCCGTGCTTCCGCTTCGATGATGGCGGACTGCTTGCTCTGTTCTGCCGCGCGGATGGCAAAGAAATAGGGCGCAAGAAGGTCGGCAATGGCGCGCGCCCGCTCCACGTCCTCCTCCCCGTAGAAGCCCACGGTGCGGCTCGAGCAGGAGAAGGCGCCGATCACGTCTCCCTGCACTTTCAGAGGCACGTGCAGCCGGCCCTTGAGCCCCAGTTCCAGGATGGGATGGGAAAAGGCGCCTTCGAAATGAAAGCGCGGATCGCTGCAGGCATCCTCCGTCAGCATCATGTCCACCTCGCCGAAGAGAAGGCTGCGGATCGGGCTGCCATCGAGGGGCAGCGGCGGGTGCAGGCTCCAGTCCGTCTCCATGCCGCTTTCGTGCGCCGTGTGCAGGTTGCCGTCCAGCATCTTGATGCAGACGTCCATGTGGTCGTGCGGAATGATGCGGGCGATTTCCTGCGCCACCACCTGGATGGCCGAGCGGAAATCCAGCTGCCCGGCAAGCAGCCTGGAAATGGCCAGATAGTGTTCGAGAAGCGCGCCAGAATGGAGAAGCACACCCACCTCCCGCCGCATCCCGCGGCTCCTTGGCTTGCAGCTTGCGTCCGCCGGGCCTGCCCTGTCTTGCGGGAACCCGCAAATTACATGCGTGTCTCCGCATGTTCAGTGCCGTTTTTGCCCTAGGCAGATCAGGAGCCTTCGCGGAATATGCTTCTACTGAGGCTGGAGGGCCCAGTTCAAGCATTTTTTCGGCGAGCGGAGAGGACCGCTCCCGAGACCGGTGAGGAGCCGGGACAAAAGGGAGAGAGGACATGACATTCAAGACTATCCTGCTGGCAACGGCAGCCATGGTGTCTGCTGCACTGCCGCTCAGCGCCGCCCATGCAGATACTTCGGGCAAGAAGATCGCCCTGTCGAACAATTATGCCGGCAATTCCTGGCGTCAGGCCATGCTGACGAGCTGGGACAAGGTGACGAAAGAGGCCGTGGCTGCCAAGACCGTCGCCGCCGCCGATGCCTTCACCACCTCGGAAAACCAGGCGACGGAACAGGCTGCGCAGATCCAGAACATGATCCTGCAGGGCTATGATGCGATCGTGCTCAACGCCGCCTCGCCGACCGCGCTGAACGGCGCCGTAAAGGCCGCCTGCGATGCGGGCATCGTCGTCGTCTCGTTCGACGGCATCGTCAACGAACCCTGCGCCTGGCGCATCGCCGTCAACTTCAAGGAAATGGGCCGCAGCCAGGTGGAATATCTCGCCAAGCGCATGCCGGAAGGCGGCAACCTGCTCGAGATCCGCGGCCTTGCCGGCGTCTTCGTCGATGACGAGATCTCCGCCGGCATTCATGAGGGCGTAGCCAAATATCCGCAGTTCAAGATCGTCGGCTCCGTCCACGGCGACTGGGCGCAGGACGTGGCGCAGAAGGCCGTGGCCGGCATTCTGCCCAGCCTGCCGGATGTCGCGGCCGTGGTCACCCAGGGCGGTGACGGCTATGGGGCCGCCCAGGCCTTCGAGGCTGCAGGCCGCAAGACGCCGCTGATCATCATGGGCAACCGCGAGGACGAGCTGCAGTGGTGGAAGAAGCAGAAGGATGCCAATGGCTACGAGACCATGTCGGTCTCCATCGCGCCCGGCGTCTCCACGCTCGCCTTCTGGGTCGCCCAGCAGATCCTCGACGGCAAGGAAGTGAAGAAGGACCTGACCGTACCCTTCCTCCGGATCGACCAGGGCAATCTGGAAGACAACCTGAAGAACACCCAGAAGGGCGGCGTCGCCAATGTGGAATATTCCCAGGCCGATGCCGAGAAGGTGATCGCCGGAGCCAAGTAAGGCTTCGCCGAGGGCAGGCCGGCGTCAGAGCCGGCCTGCCGTCTATTCTGGAAATCACAGGGCGGATTTCAGGCATGAGCAGTCCGGTTGCCGCGGTCGGCGGCGCAAGTGTAACCTTCGGTGCGGTCCGCGCGCTGTCGGGGGTGGATCTCGCCATCGTTTCGGGCGAAGCCGTCGGGCTGGTGGGGCACAACGGCGCCGGCAAGTCTACCCTCGTCAACGTCATCAATGGCGGGCTGACGCCGCATGCCGGCAGCGTCGCCTATGACGGTGCGGAAAAGGGTCTGAGCGGAGTGGCTGCGGCGCGGGCGGGTGGGGTCCGCTGCGTGTTCCAGGAACTTTCGCTCTGCCCGAACCTGACGATCGCCGAAAACGCCCGGCTCATGCATGCCGGTCTTGCCGGTTTCGGCTGGCGCAGCCGCGCGCGAAACCTCGTCGAGGCGAAACTTTCGGAGATCTTTCCGGGCAACCGCATCGATTGCGCGGCAACCGTCAGCGCGCTCTCCATCGCCGAGCGGCAGATGGTGGAAATCGCGCTCAATTTCCTCGATGTCAGCGGTCCGCCGCAGCTGGTGATCCTGGACGAGCCGACATCGTCGCTGGATTCGACGCTGGCCGGACAGCTGCTCGCGCATGTGCGGGCCTATGTGTCGGGCGGCGGCTCGGTTCTCCTCATCTCGCATATTCTCTCGGAGATCCTTTCCACGTCGAGCCGGATCGTCGTGATGAAGGACGGCGGCGTGGTGGCCAACCGGCCTGCCGGTGATTTCACCGTGAAGAGCCTGGTCGAGGCCATGGGCAGCGTCGTCAGGGACAAGGCGGCAAGCGGCGAGCGAGCCGGCCGCGATCAAGCACCGCTCGTGATCGATCTGCCGGCGGTGCGCGGTGGCTTCGGTTTCCGGGCGCACAAGGGCGAGGTCGTCGGCCTTGCGGGGCTCGGCGGCCACGGCCAGACGGACATGCTGCTCTCGCTCTTCCGCGCCCGCTCCGGCAACTGGCTGCCGCATGGGCCCGGGGACATCGCCTTCGTGGCGGGCGACCGGGCGCTGAACGGCACCTTCCCGCTCTGGAGCATTCTGCGCAATCTCTCGATCGGCAATCTTTCCGCCCTCTCGTCCCGCTACGCCGTGGACAGGGAACGGGAGGCGGCGACGGGCACGGCCTGGAAGGAGAAGATCTCCATCCGCACGCCCGACATGCACCTGCCCATCCTCTCGCTCTCGGGGGGCAACCAGCAGAAGGTGCTGTTCGCACGGGCGCTTTCGACGGCGGCTGACATCGTGCTGATGGACGATCCCATGCGGGGCGTCGACATCGGCACCAAGCAGGACGTCTACGGCATCATCCGCGCGGAAGCGGAAGCCGGACGCACCTTCATCTGGTATTCGACGGAAATGGACGAAATCTGCCTCTGCGACCGGGTCTATGTGTTCCGGGACGGCGCGATCGTTGCGGAACTGACCGGCGACGAGATCGACGAACATCACGTGCTCGCGGCCTCCTTCTCGGGAGCGGCGGCATGAGATTTCGCCTGTCTCCCGATCACATCCGTATCCTCATTCCCTTCGTCTCGCTGGCCGTGCTGCTCGCCGCCGTCTTCTGGCTGCAGCCGCGGGCGATGAGCTATATGGGGCTGAACCTGCTCTTGAACCTCGCGGTGCCGATCGCGCTCGCGACGATCGCGCAGATGCTCGTCATCGCGGTCAACGATCTCGATCTCTCGATCGGCACCTTCGTCAGCTTCGCCGCCTGCGTGACCGCGGTCTACATGCCGGAGCAGCCGCTTCTCGGCATCGTGATCCTCGCCGCGGCGATCGGCGCCTATGCGCTGATGGGGCTCGTCATCCACCTGCGCGACCTTCCCTCCATCGTCGTGACGCTCGGCATGAGCTTCGTCTGGGGCGGGCTTGCCGTGCTGCTCCTGCCATCGCCCGGCGGGCAGGCGCCGGAATGGCTGCGGACCGTCATGACGGCGGCCACGCCCTTCGTGCCGATGGCGGTGGTTGCCAGTGCCATCATCGCGCTCGTCGCGCACCTCGTCGTCATGCGGTCGACGCTGGGCGTTGCGCTCCGCGGCGTCGGCGGCAATGCCCGTTCGGTCTCTCGGGCCGGCTGGTCGGTGGCGCGGATCAAGGTCGCGGCCTATGCGCTCTCGGGTCTCTTCTCGGTCCTGTCGGGCATGGCGCTCGTCGGCCTGACCACCTCGGCGGACGCCAACATCGCGCTCCGCTACACGCTGCTCTCGATTGCGGGCGTCATTCTCGGCGGCGGCGAGTTCACGGGCGGGCGCGTTTCGCCTGTTGGTGCCGTGGTCGGTGCGCTGACGCTGACGCTTGCCGGCTCCTTCCTCTCGTTCCTCCGCATCTCGCCGGACTGGCAGATCGGGGCACAGGGGGCGGTGCTGATCGTCGTGCTCGGCCTGAGGCTCATCTTTTCCCGGCGGGAGGCGTGAGGCGGCACCATGAAGACCCTCAACACTCTTCTCTCGCGTCCCTGGATCTGGTCCTGGCTCGCAGCGCTCGCGACCTTCGCGCTGACGGTCATCGTCACCGGCGGAGCGTCCACCTTCGGGCTCGCGCAGGCAACGCTCACCTTTGCAGCCTTTTCCGTGCTCGTCGGCCTCGGGCAGATGCTCGTCATCACGCTCGGCCCCGGCAATGTGGATCTCTCCGTGCCGGCGACGATCACGCTTTCCGGCACGCTGGCGCTGAAGTTCATGGATACGGAGCCTTCGCTGATCCTTCCCGGCCTCCTGATCGCCCTCGGCATCGGGCTCCTCGTCGGGATCGGCAATTACGGGCTGATCAAGCTGCTCCGCATTCCGCCGATCATCGCCACCCTCTCCATGAGCTTTCTCATCCAGTCGCTGGCGATCTGGTCGAACCGGGGGCTGCGGATCAAGCCGCCGGATGCGCTGGCCACCTTCTCCACCGGCTCCATTGCCGGCATTCCGAACATGGCGATCCTGGCGCTCGTCGTCTCCCTTGTCGTCTGGTGGCTGCTCGACCGATCCATCTGCGGCCGCTGGATCTCGGCGATCGGCCAGAGCCCCTTTGCCGCCCGCATGGCCGGCATCCCGGTCGATGGTACGCGCTTTTTCACCTATGTGATCTGCGCCGTGCTCGCCGCCCTCTGCGGTTACCTGCTTGCAAGCTTTTCCGGCGGTGCGGCTCTCAACATGGGGGCCGAATATCTGCTGATGTCGATTGCCGTCGTGGTGATCGGCGGCTCGGCGGTCGCGGGCGGCAATTCCAACGTGCCGGGCATCTGGGGCGCCTCGCTCTTCATGTTCCTCGTCGTCTCGATGCTCAACACCTATGGGTTCGGCGCGGGCCTGAGGCTCGTGCTCACCGGCCTCATCATCATCGTCGTCATCATCGCCGCCAGCCGCAAGACGGCGGACCGCTAGCCAGGGCTCCTTCCATGAGTGCTTCCGTCTATGAGATTCACGATCAACGCTTCCAGCATCTCGTGGTCCCGAGCGCTGCTCTCGAGGAGCTCTATGACGGCGGGCGCTGGACGGAGGGACCGGTCTGGTTCGGCGATCACAACCTGCTCATCTTCAGCGACATCCCCAACCAGCGCATGCTGCGCTATGTGGAGGGGCAGGGGATCTCCGTCTACCGCGAACACAGCCAGTTCGTGAACGGCAATACCCGCGACCGGGAAGGGCGTCTCGTCTCCTGCGAGCACGGTGGACGGCGCGTGATCCGTACCGAAATCGACGGCAGCATCAATGTTCTGGCCGATCGTTTCGAGGGCAGGCGTCTCAACTCGCCGAACGACGTGGTCGTGAAGTCGGATGGCACCGTCTGGTTCACGGACCCGACCTATGGCATCAAGTCGAACTATGAGGGGTATCGCGCCGAACCCGAACAGGCGGCGCGCAACGTCTTCCGGCTCGATCCCGCAACAGGCGATCTCCGCTCCGTGGTTGATGACTTCGGCCAGCCAAACGGGCTTGCCTTCTCTCCGGACGAAAAGCGCCTCTACATCGCCGATTCCGCCCGCAGCCATGACCCGGATGCCGAGCCTGTCATCCGCGTCTACGACGTTGTGGAGGGCAACAGGCTCGCCAATGGCCGCATCTTCTGCCGGCTGGACAACGGCATACCCGACGGCTTCCGGTTCGATATCGAAGGCAATCTCTGGACCAGCGCCGGCGACGGCGTGCACTGTTTTGCGCCCGACGGGTCGTTGATCGGCAAGATCCTGGTGCCGCAGACGGTCGCCAATCTGTGCTTCGGCGGACCCCGCCGGAACCGTCTCTTCATCACCGCGACCCGCTCGCTCTATGCGGTCTACACGGCAAGCATCGGCGTCTGATCTGACACATTTGACTTGCGTCATCCGCATGCGCACGTTCTCGTCTATAGGGGCGGCCAGGAACGCAGCATGGAAGAGGACGGCGGAATGAAGGTCAGGTTCGATACGGTGAAGCTTGCGGCAGGTCTGCTGGCGCGGGCAAAGGCGAAGCCGGCAATCAGGACGGTGGTCGTCCATCCCTGCAGCCCGGATGCGCTGGCAGGCGCGATCGAGGCGGCCGAGCAGGGGCTGATCGTGCCGGTGCTGGTCGGGCCTGCTGACAAGATCCGGGAAACGGCAGACAAGGCCGGACTCGATATCGGCGGCCACGAGATCATCGATGCGCCGCACAGTCATGCGGCGGCAGCTCTTGCGGCGAAGATGGCGGGTGCCGGCCAGGTGCAGGCCATGATGAAGGGCAGCCTGCACACCGACGAATTCATGAGCGAGGTTCTGAAGCGCGAGAACGGGCTCAGGACCGAGCGGCGCATCAGCCACGTCTTCGCCATGGCCGATGACAGCTATCACAAGCCCTTCCTGATCACCGACGGTGCGATCAATATTGCGCCCGACCTCATGACGAAGCGGGACATCGTGCAGAATGCAGTGGATTTTCTCGTGGGCATCAACGAGCCCGGCTTCGTGCCCAAGGTCGCGGTTCTCGCGGCCGTCGAGACGGTCAATCCGGCCATGCAGTCGACGGTCGATGCGGCCTGCCTGTCCAAGATGGCGGACCGCGGTCAGATCGTGCGTGCCATCGTCGATGGGCCGCTCGCCTTCGACAATGCCATGAGCCGCGCCGCGGCGCTGACCAAGGGCATCGTGTCCGATGTGGCGGGCGATGCGGACATCCTGCTGATGCCGGATCTCGAATCCGGAAACATGCTGGCAAAGCAGCTGATCCTGCTTGGACAGGCGGTGTCCGCCGGCCTCGTGCTCGGTGCCCGCCTGCCGATCATCCTGACGAGCCGCTCGGATGGCGCAGCCTCCCGCACCGGCTCGGCAGCGCTCGCCGTGCTCATGGCGGCCGCGCAGGCCGAAGGAAGGCTGGGGTTCACGCGCGAAGGATGAGCGAAAGGCAAAGAAAAAAGCGCAATCGCCGGGCGATCGCGCCTTTTTCGTCAGGTCCGCCATTCAAACCGGTCGCCTGCCCGAAGGCCGGTACACCGTCCCTTGAAAGAAGGAGAAGCCTCCGCCGGGCTCCCGCTTCCGCCACCTGTCCCGTCTTGGGCTAGAACACGCGGATGGAACCGGATTTTCCCTCTTCCTGGATCAACAGGAGAGACAGGGCGAGAAGTGTCGCGCAGGCTATCATTGCCACGCCCATTCCGAGAACAATCATTGTTCACTCCTTCTACAACCTCAGGATCTTCCTGTGCCTGAAGATGTAACGCCGGCAACTTGTGTCAGGCTTGCGTTTCAGGGCCAAAGGCCGGGTTTTCCGGGTTGCAGACCCTTGTGAACTCGCCTCACGTTAGGGTAGGAAGGGTGTTCATGAGCCAGCCGTCTTGCCTTTCTGCATTTCGTACGGGAGAATTCATTATAAAGAACCTCTAATGCGCTGATATTAACCTTCAGGCAAGGAATTAACCATAAACATTTAAGCACACGTCGGAATGGGATGTTGCGCCAATATCCCGACAGGCATGAAGCCGCCCCGCCGTACCGGTTCTGGCCCGGTATTCTCCAAAAAAGCATGTCCCGGAATTGTTCTGGATGTGGACGAGCGACAGGCCGCGATCCGCCGCGGCAAAGGCCCGCCCATACGTCCGTGCTCTTCCGGAAATTTCTGAAATTCCGCCGTGAAACCGGCGGCAATCGGGTATTGAGGGACGGTCTTGGGGCACGAAACCGCATCGGATCAAGCCAGGAGGGCACAGGCCGGCAGCCTGCGCGACCGCTTGCGCTTTGCCGGCCTCGACAGCGGGGAATGCGATCTCGTGCGCCGCTATCGCCCGATGCTGCAGCCGCTCGTCCAGGCGGGCTTGCGCGATCTCTTCGGACGATTCCAATCCTTTCCCGATGCCGCCGAGAATTTCGAAAGCGACCGCCAGCTCGACCGCCTGCATGATCTGATGGCCTCGCATTGGGACGTGCTGACCGACGCCCGGTTCGACAGCCTCTATGCCGAGCGCGTGAAGGTCTTGACCGACGCCGAGAGCAAGATGGGCCTCGACCCGCGCTGGCACATGGCCGGCCATGCGGTCGTGCTCGAACATCTGGTCAGGGGCCTCATGGCCGAAGCCGATGGCCGTGGCTGGCTTCCCGCAAGCCGCAAGCGGGCGCGGGAAATCCGCGAGGTCATTGCCGCGGTAACGAGGCTCGCATCGGTCGATGGCGAAATCGCCGTCTCGCTGCGCTTCAACGAATTGCGCCGGGATCACCGGCAGGACCTGAAGAACGCCCGCCGCGACGCGGAAAACGATGCGCGCCGCGTCTTCGGCGAAATCGCCGCAGCGCTTCGCGACCGCGATCTCACCATCCGCATCGGCACCGACGTGCCTGAGGCCTTTGCCGACATCGCTGAAGGCCTCAACGAAGCGATTGACAGGCTCCGCGACGGGTTCACCGCGCTCGCAGATCGCTCCGCCACTGCAGACGTGCAGCTGCGCGGCCTTTCCGGTCGTGCCCGTGACCTCGCTGGCAGCGCGGCAACGGGAGCCGAGACATTGCGCTCCACCATCGGCGCGCTCGGCGAACTGACGGAGCGGGTGCGCAGCAATGCCGGCACGACGCGCGCCGCCGAGACGGCCTCGACCGCCACGCGCAAGGCCGCAGAAGAAAGCGGCGAGATCGTCGGCAAGGCGATCGCCGCCATGGCCGGCATCGAGGCGTCTGCGGAGCAGATCGGCCAGATCATCGGCGTCATCGACGAAATCGCCTTCCAGACCAATCTGCTGGCGCTCAATGCCGGCATCGAGGCTGCGCGTGCCGGCGATAGCGGCCGCGGCTTTGCCGTCGTCGCACAGGAGGTTCGGGCACTCGCCCAGCGTTCCGCCGATGCGGCGCGCGAGATCAAGACGCTCGTCACCGGCACCAAGTCGCAGGTGGATGCTGGCGTGGAAATGGTTGCGCGTACCCAGCAGGCCATCGGCGCCATCGTGGAGCAGGTCAAGACCATCCACGGCGCTATCGCCGGCATCGCGTCGGAGACCGGCGAGCAGGCATCGGGCCTCGACAGCGTCAGCCGCACGATCGGCGAGGTCGGAAACCACTTCGCGCGCCAGGCGGACGAGGCAGCCCGCGCCGGCGCCGAAGCCGATACGCTGCATACGGTCATCCTGGAGCTCGGACACACGATCCGCGAATTCCGGATCCAGCGGCAGGAGGCCGAGCGCCGCGCCGGATATCACTATGAACCGAAATCCGAGCCGGCCAGGCTCGGGCGCGACGACGCGATGCCGTTCGCTGCGCGCCATGACGAAGACCCGCATGCGCCGCCCGCCTTCCTGACCGCGCTGGGGAGGTGAGGATGACGAAGACAACATGGCAGCCCGGAAAGAGCCCAGAGACGAACACGAAAGGCAAGGATTGACCTCATGGCCGCAGCAAGTGCCCAAATTCTGAAGCTAAATCCGGTTCTCGACCTCAACGAGGCCGTTGGACTGCATGGCCAGCTGCTGGCGCTCCGAGGCCGCGATCTCGCAATCGACGCCACCGACGTCACCCGTTGCGGCACGCAGTGCATTCAGGTCCTCGTCTCGGCCGCACAGACCTGGGCAGAGGATCAGAAGTCTTTGAGTTTTGCCGGCGTTTCCGACGCCTTTTCGAAAACCCTTCAGCTTATCGGCGTCGATTTTGACCGCGTCGCCGCCAAGGAGAATTGATATGAAGAAAAAAGTGCTCACCGTGGATGACAGCCGCACGATCCGCAACATGCTGCTCGTCACCCTCAACAATGCCGGCTTCGAAACCATCCAGGCCGAAGACGGTGTCGAGGGTCTCGAAGTGCTCGAGGAAGCCAATCCCGACGTCATCGTGACCGACATCAACATGCCGCGTCTCGACGGCTTCGGCTTCATCGAAGGCGTTCGCCGCAACGAGAAGTACCGCGCGATCCCGATCCTGGTCCTGACCACGGAAAGCGATGCCGAGAAGAAGAACCGCGCGCGTCAGGCCGGCGCCACGGGCTGGATCGTCAAGCCGTTCGATCCCACCAAACTGATCGATGCCATCGAGCGCGTAACCGCTTAATCAGGATCTCCTCCTATGGATATGAACGAAATCAAAGAGATCTTTTTCCAGGAGTGCGAGGAACAGCTCGCCGAACTGGAATCCGGTCTGCTGAAGTTGAATGACGGCGACCGCGACCCGGAGACGGTCAACGCCGTGTTCCGTGCGGTCCACTCGATCAAGGGTGGTGCCGGAGCTTTCGGTCTCGATGATCTCGTTGCTTTCGCACACGTGTTCGAAACGACGCTCGACTGTGTGCGGTCCAACAAACTGGATCCGTCTCCCGACGTCCTCAAGGTGATGCTGAAGTCCGCCGACGTTCTGGCGGACCTGACCAATGCCGCGCGGGATGGCGGAAGCGTCGACGAATCCCGCAGCCGCGCGCTGGTCAAGGAGCTTGAAGCGCTGGCGAACGGCCAGGCCCCGAGCCCGTCGGCACTGGCCGAGGCCCCCGCACCCGCCGCCCCGGCGCCCGCACCCAAGGCGGCTGCCCCGGCACCGACGGACGAAAGCGGCTTCCAGCCCATCCCGTTCACCTTCGACGACGAGCCCACCGAGGAACTGGCGGTCGACAAACCGCTGTTCGAGGTGATCTTCAAGCCGCGCTCCGACCTTTACGCCAAGGGCAACGACGCGGCACTGCTGCTGCGCGATCTCTCGCGCATCGGCGACATGACGGTGTTCTGCAACACCGACAGCGTGCCGACTCTCGACAAGCTCGATCCGGAAGCCGCCTATTTCCAGTGGGTCATCTCGATCGGCACCGACAAGGGCGAGGAAGGCATTCGCACCGTCTTCGAATTTGCCGAATGGGATTGCGACCTGCAGGTGAAGCCGCTCGAGGAAGCGGTGGTGAACGAGGACCAGCCGATGGTCCCGGTTCCCTTCGATCTCTCAGTGCTCGATGACGAGCCGGCGCCTGCTGCCGCGCCCCAACCGGCGCAGAGCGCCGCCGCCGAAACCGTTGCCGCGGCCCAGACCGCGTCGCAGGTGATGGAAGCGGTCAATACCGCGATCTCCGCCAAGGCCGAGCGTGCCGAAAAGAAGGAATCTCCCGCTGCTGCCGCAGCGGCTGCCGCCGCCGCGAATGCGGGTGGTGCCGCCGCCGGCGTAGCCCAGACGATCCGCGTCGACCTCGACCGCGTCGATCGCCTGATCAACCTCGTCGGCGAGCTCGTGATCAACCAGGCCATGCTCTCGCAGAGCGTGATCGAGAACGACAACAACGGCGGCGCCTCCTCCATCAACATGGGCCTCGAAGAGCTGCAGCAGCTCACCCGCGAGATCCAGGACAGCGTGATGGCGATCCGCGCGCAGCCGGTGAAGCCGGTCTTCCAGCGCATGTCGCGCATCGTCCGCGAAATCGCCGACATGACCGGCAAGTCGATCCGCCTGATCACCGAGGGTGAAAACACCGAAGTGGACAAGACGGTCATCGACAAGCTGGCCGAGCCGCTGACCCACATGATCCGCAACGCGGTGGATCATGGCGTGGAAACACCGGAAAAGCGCGCGGCGATCGGCAAGAACCCGGAAGGCACGGTTCGCCTCACCGCAAAGCACCGCTCGGGCCGAATCCTGATCGAGCTGGCCGACGACGGCGCTGGCATCAACCGCGAACGCGTCCGCCAGAAGGCGATCGACAAGGAACTGATCAGCCCGGATGCGAACCTTTCGGACGAGGAAATCGACAACCTGATCTTCCTGCCGGGCTTCTCGACCGCCGAAAAGCTCTCCGACATCTCCGGCCGCGGCGTCGGCATGGACGTGGTCAAGCGCTCCATCCAGGCGCTCGGCGGACGCATCAACATCTCCTCGAAGCCCGGCCACGGCTCGGTCTTCACCATGAGCCTGCCGCTGACGCTCGCCGTCCTCGACGGGATGGTGGTGACGGTAGCCGGCCAGACGCTGGTCGTACCGCAGACGGCCATCGTCGAGACCCTGCAGCCGGAAGCACAGAACATCCATTCCTTCGGTGCCAACCAGCGGCTGATCTCGATCCGCAACTCCTTCTGCCCGCTGGTGGATGTCGGCCGGATCCTGAACTTCCGCGCCACCCAGGCAAACCCGGTCGATGGCGTGGCGCTTCTGGTGGAATCCGAAGGCGGCGGCCAGCGCGCGCTCATGGTCGATGCCATCCAGGGGCAGCGCCAGGTGGTCATCAAGAGCCTCGAGGCCAACTATACGCATGTTCCAGGCATCGCAGCCGCCACTATTCTCGGTGATGGCCGCGTAGCACTCATCCTCGACGTCGATGCGGTCGTCGCCGCATCGCGCGGTCAGTCCCTCAAACCCGAAATGGCCTACGCTTCAGCTGGATAAAGTTATGTCGTACACAGCTAAGACTCTGCTTCAGGGAAGCCGGGAGCTCATCGCCTTCCGGATCGGTGACCAGGAATTCTGTGTGAACATCATGTCCGTCCGCGAAATTCGCGGATGGACCCCGGCCACGGCCCTGCCGCATTCCCCCGGCTACATGATGGGGGTGATCAACCTGCGCGGTGCCGTTCTGCCGATCCTCGACCTTTCCGCCCGGCTCGGGATGAAGCCGGCGGAGCCGACCGCCCGCCACGTGATCATCGTGGCGCAGGTCCGCACCAAGGTCGTGGGTCTTCTGGTCGATGCCGTGTCCGACATCCTGACGGTCACGGACGAGAACATCCAGCCGACGCCGGAAGTGTCGTCGGACCTGGAAAGACAATTTGCCCGGGGCATCCTGGCCATCGAGAAGCGCATGATCTGCCTGATCGAGCTGGAAGCCCTCTTCAGTGAAACGGAAAGCGAAGCCGCATGACAGCCCTGAGCATGAGCGATGCACGGCAGAACCCCGACGAGATCATGGCCAGCGGTGAATATCCGCTGACCCGTCGCGAGCTGTCGCAGATTGCTGCCATGATCTATGCGGACGCCGGTATCTATCTCAACGATACCAAGGCTTCACTGGTTTATTCGCGCCTGTCGAAGCACATCCGACAGCTCGGCATTTCGGGCTTCAGGGAATATTGCGAACTCGTGAGCTCGCCGCATGGCGCCGCCGAGCGCAAGGAGATGCTCTCCTTCCTGACGACGAACTTCACCCGCTTCTTCCGCGAAAATCATCACTTCGACCACCTGCGCAACGAGGTCCTGCCCGACCTCATCAACCGGGCGAAGAACGGCGGGCGCGTGCGCATCTGGTCGGCCGCCTGTTCGGACGGGCAGGAGCCCTATTCGATCGCGCTGACCGTGCTCTCCATGCTGCCCAATGCGGCAGATTATGATTTCAAGATCCTGGCGACCGACATCGACCCCAAGATCCTGGCGCTGGCGCGCGCCGGTGCCTATGACGAAGCTGCGCTCGAAACCGTCAGCCAGCCCATGCGCAAGCAGTGGTTCAGCGAGGTCTCGATCCAGGGCCGCCGCAAGTGGCAGGTGGACGACAGGCTGAAGCGGCTGATCACCTTCAACGAGCTGAACCTCCTCGGCAACTGGCCGTTCAAGGGGCCGTTCGACGTGATCTTCTGCCGCAACGTCGTCATCTACTTCGATGAGCCGACACAGGTGAAGATCTGGACGCGCTTTGCCGAGCATCTGCCGGTCGGCGGCCACCTCTACATCGGCCATTCCGAGCGTGTCGCCGGTGACGTCAAGGACAGCTTCGACAATATCGGCATCACCACCTATCGTTATCTGGGCAGGGGAGGGAAGCGCTGATGCCACAGGCACGCGTTCTCGTCGTCGACGACAGCCCCACCATGCGCGGGCTCATTACGGCCGTGCTCCGCACCGATCCCGAGGTCAACGTGGTCGGCCAGGCCGGCGATGCTCTGGAAGCCCGCGAGGCGATCAAGCAGCTGAACCCCGACGTGGTGACGCTCGACATCGAAATGCCGAACATGAACGGCCTCGATTTCCTCGAGCGCATCATGCGGCTGCGTCCGATGCCGGTCATCATGGTCTCGAGCCTGACTCATCGCGGTGCGGAAGCCACGCTGGCGGCGCTGGAAATCGGTGCCTTCGATTGCGTGGCCAAGCCAGCGCCCGGGGATCAGCGTCCCTTCGGCGATCTCGCCGAGAAGGTGAAGGCGGCCGCCCGCTCCAACCGCGGCGTGGCGCGTGCAGCGGCACCTGCTGCCAAGAGACCGGCTCAAGCGCCCAGCGCCAGCTATGCCGTGGGGCGCAAGATCGTCGCGATCGGCTCCTCAACCGGAGGTGTCGAGGCGCTGATCACGGTCCTCCAGAATTTTCCGGTGAACTGCCCGCCGACGGTCATCACGCAGCACATGCCGTCGACCTTCACCAAGAGCTTTGCCGACCGCCTCAACCGCCTGTGCCAGCCCGTGGTGCAGGAGGCTTTCGATGGCGCGCGTCTCGAAGTCGGCAAGATCTATCTTGCACCCGGCGGTGAACGCCATCTGCAAGTCGCCAATTCCGCGGCACCCTGCTGCCGCCTCGTGGAACGGGATCCCGTCAACGGCCACCGGCCGTCGGTGGACGTCCTGTTCGACTCGGTCGCCGAACTCGCCGGTCGCAATGCCGTCGGGGTCATCCTGACCGGTATGGGACGAGACGGGGCCGCGGGATTGCTCAAGATGCGCCATGCAGGTGCGCGTACGCTTGGGCAGAATGAGAAAACCTGTGTCGTCTACGGGATGCCAAGGGTTGCCCACGAGCTCGGTGCCGTGGAGCAACAACTCCCGCTTGGGTCCATCGGGGAAGAAATCTTGAAAATGACAGCCGCCCGAAGAGAAGGGAGCGAATAAATGTCTCTGGCCGAGAAGATTAAAGTTCTGATCGTCGATGATCAGGTTACGAGCCGCCTGCTGCTCAGCGATGCGCTGACGCAGCTGGGGTTCAAGCAGATCACCGCAGCGGGTGATGGCGAGCAGGGCATGAAGATCATGAACGAGCAGCCGCACCATCTGGTGATCTCCGACTTCAACATGCCGAAGATGGACGGGATCACCTTCCTCCAGGCGGTCCGGTCCAATCCGAACCCGGCAACAAAGAAGGCGGCGTTCATCATCCTCACCGCACAGGGCGACCGTGCCCTGGTGCAGAAGGCAGCCCAGCTGGGTGCCAACAACGTTTTGGCCAAGCCGTTCACCATCGAAAAGATGAAGGCGGCGATCGAGGCAGTATTCGGGGCACTGAAATGACAGTCCAGGCAGCATCCAAGAGGGTCAATATCATTCAGGGCGAGTACAAGGTCATCAATGACCCGAATGTGGTCCTGACGACCATTCTTGGATCCTGCGTGGCCGCGTGCCTGCGTGATCCTGTCGCCGGTGTCGGCGGCATGAACCATTTCCTGTTGCCCGGGTCCGCTTCCGCAATGGCTGGAGGGGGAGACGCGACCCGGTACGGGGTCCACCTGATGGAACTGCTGATCAACGGCCTGCTGAAGCAGGGCGCCCGCAGGGACAGACTGGAGGCAAAGATCTTCGGCGGTGCCAAGACCATCGCCACCTTCTCCAATGTGGGAGAGCAGAATGCCCAGTTCGCCATGCAGTTCCTGCGTGACGAAGGCATTCCCGTCGTGGGCTCGAGCACGGGCGGAGAGTTCGGGCGCAAGCTCGAATTCTGGCCCGTCAGCGGCCGGGCCCGTCAATATCCGCTCACCGGGGCGGAAACCCAGAAGACCGTTGCGATGGAACAGCGCCCCGCACCCGTCGCCAAGCCAGTCGAAACCAGTATCGAGTTCTTCTGACACCATGGAAATCATGGTTGGTCCTGGGCTCAACAAGGAACAGAATATGGAAGAGGCACTGCCCGAAGTCCTGATGCGCATCGTCTCGGAATTGCACGACGTTGCCTATCTGATCGAGCGAATCGAGCCGCAGATGCTGAACCTCGTCGGGGAAGCGGCGGGTCAGTCGCCGGATTGCATGAAGGTGCTGCAGGGCATCGATCTCGCCGTCCAGAAGACCCGCGGCCTGGCGGAGTTCATCGACACCGTGACCGCCGACATCAGCGACGACTGGCAGGTGGACGTGACGACGGCGCTGAGCCTCGTCAAGCTTGCGGAGATGCAGAAGGCGCTGGCCGGCGGGATCCGTCACGGCCATTCGCAGCCGCTCGGCAAGGCGGCCGGGGATTTCGACTTCTTCTGATGTTTTCATGAATTCATTCGCGAGGTTAGCCCTCGCAGCGGGCGCGGCGGAGACGATCCACCGCGCCCGCCTTGCCTTTAAAGCCCGGCAGGCCGCGAAACGTTCGCGCAAGCTTCACTTCCTAATGTCCCAGCCAGTGTCACAGGAATTTCTCTCTGATTGACGGTGCGGGAACAGAATGAATCTGTTAAATCAATTACTTCAGGTCTCGAAGAACCTAGCTGGGCTGGGTCAGGCCAAGATCATGGCGTTGATAGGCGTCGGCGTCGTCTCGATCGGCCTGATCCTCTTCGCCGCCTTCTACGTCAACAAGCCCGCCTACGAGACGCTCTATGTCGGACTTGAAACCACCGACGTGAACCAGATCAGCATCGCGCTGGCCGAGGCCAATGTCGACTTCAACGTCGGCTCCGACGGCAAGAGCATCATGGTCGCTGCCGGCACCACCGGCCGGGTAGATCTGCGTGGTCCCCGGCGTATTATACAACCGAGCTCCAATGCCGGCTACGAACTCTTCGACAATGTCGGCTCTCTCGGCCTCACCTCCTTCATGCAGGAAGTGACCCGCGTCCGTGCCCTCGAAGGCGAAATCGCACGCACCATCCAGACGATCCAGGGTATTACCGCAGCCCGCGTTCACATCGTCATGCCCGACGTCGGCAATTTCCGCCGCGGCGAGCAGAAGCCGACCGCTTCCGTCATGATCCGCGCCACCGGCTCCGCCGGCCACAAGGCCTCGAGCTCGATCCGCCACCTCGTCGCCTCGGCTGTTCCCGGCCTCGAAGCCGACGACGTGACCGTGCTCGACTCGACCGGCCAGCTGCTCGCCTCGGGCGACGACGCTGCCAATGGCAGCGCTGCGAAGAACCTCAGCGTCGTGCAGTCGGTTCAGGAGGAAGTCGAGACGAATATCGACAAGGCGCTCGCACCCTTCCTCGGCATGGACAACTTCCGCTCCAGCGTCACCGCAGAGCTGAACACCGACCAGCAGCAGATCCAGGAAACGACCTTCGATCCGGAATCCCGTGTCGAGCGCTCGGTGCGCACGACCAAGGAAGCGCAGAAGTCCCAGTCCAAGCAGGCCGATACCGCGG
>CAMFHT010000038.1 GCA_945952245.1 uncultured Rhizobium sp.
CCCGTGCCCGCAAGCTCAACGATGCCGAGCGCGCCGCCGTTGCCGAGGAAAAGGCCCGCATCGAAGCTGAAAAGGTTGCAGCAGCCCAGGCACTCGCCGCCGAAAAGGCAGCCGCCGATGCCGCAGCCGCCGCTGAAGCCGGCAACGCTGCCGAGTAAGCAGACCGAAAATTTCGCGATCAAGGCGGCCTTTGTGCCGCCTTTTTCGTTTTTGTCCTTCCGGACAAAAAGCTGATCTTGTCAGGCCAAAGCGAACTGTGACACTGTCTCCCAAAACGATAACGGGAGACATTCCATGTTCATGCGCCGCACCATTCTCGCCGGCATTGCCGCCACCCTCATGGCCCCCATTGCAGCCTTTGCCGCCGACCTGCCCGATCTCAAGGGCAAGACCGTCGTCGTGGTCACGGAAAACGCCTATCCGCCGCTGCAGTTCATCGATCCCAAGACCGGCAAGCAGATCGGCTGGGAATATGACGCGATGAACGAGATCGCCAAGCGCCTGAACTTCAAGGTCGAGTACCAGAACACCAGCTGGGACGCGATGATCCAGTCGGTTTCCGACGGCCAGTACAACATCGGCATGACCGGCATTACCATCAAGGAAGACCGCAAGCAGAAGGTGGACTTCTCCGACCCCTACATGCGCTCCGAGCAGTTCATGCTGGTCCGCGGCGACGAGAGCCGGTTCACGGACGCAAAGAGCTTTGCCGCCGCCAAGGATACGCTGATCGGTGCGCAGCCCGGCACCACGCCCTTCTACACCGCCGTCTACGAAGTGCTCGACGGCAACGAGCAGAACCCGCGCATCAAGCTCTTCGAGACATTTGGCGCGACCGTGCAGGCCCTGAAGGCCGGCGACGTGGATGCAGTGCTGACCGACGGCACCGCCGGCAAGGGCTATGTCGATTCTTCCAATGGCGGCTTGAAACTCGTTGGCGGCCCGCTCGGCAGCGAGGATTTCGGCTTCATCTTCCCGAAGGGTTCGGATCTCGTCGCCCCCGTCAATGCGGCGATCGCAGCGCTGAAGGCAGACGGTACCTTCGATACCCTGAACAAGAAGTGGTTCCTCGACTACAAGATGGGCCAGTAATCTTGGCCTCTCCCCCTATGCCCGGTTCCAGACCGTCATGAGCTTCCAGACACTTCCCGGAAGCGATGGACAGGGCGACCGCCCCTGGTGGCTGGTCGCCTTCGTCGCGATCGGCCTCATCCTCGGGATCGCCGTTGCGGTCAACGACATCTATGCGCAGGTTTTCACCACTGTTGTGGCCGGCGTCGGCATCACGATCTTCGTGACGCTTGCTGGTTACACCATCGCGCTCAGCGTTGGGCTGGGTATTGCGCTCCTCGGCCTCTCGCGACATCAGGCGCTGCGGCAGATGGCCCGCTTCTACGTCGAGGTCATCAGGGGCGTTCCGGTGCTGGTCCTCCTCTTCTACATCGCCTTCGTCGGCGCGCCCGCCTTCGTGGCAGCCTATAACGCCATTCTCTCGCCGCTGATATCGGCCGGTTATCTGGATACGCTGATGGTGCGGCAGGTTTCGCTGATGTGGCGGGCGATCTTCGCGCCCGGCATCGGCTATTCTCCCTTCATCGCGGAGATCTTCCGCGCCGGCATCCAGTCGGTCGACAAGGGGCAGATCGAGGCGGCGAAGGCACTCGGCCTGTCCGGCAGCCAGCGTTTCCGCCTGATCGTCTTCCCGCAGGCGATCCGGGTCATCTTTCCGCCGCTCTCCAACGATTTCGTAGCCATGACGAAGGACAGCTCCCTCGTCTCGGTTCTGGGCGTCGCCGACATCACCCAGATGGGCAAGGTTTATGCCTCCGGCTCCTTCCGTTTCTTCGAGACCTATTCCATCATCGCCTTCGTCTACCTGATGCTGACGCTCGGTCTGTCGCTGGCGCTCCGGGGATTCGAGAAACGGATGCGGAGGCGCGGCGAGCGATGACGGAGAGGATGAGTGAGGGGCTGGAGAAGGTCTATGCGGCCCGGGAAACCGCCGAACTTGCCGACGCCTATTCGCTCTGGTCTACGGATTACGATCGGGAGACGTTGTCGCTCGGCTATTGTCTGCCCTTCGTCATCACCGGCTTCATTGCACGGCATGTTTCGAAAGACGATGGCCCGCTGCTCGATGCCGGATGCGGCACGGGCCTGACGGGTCCCTATCTTGCAGCCCTCGGCTTCCACGATCTCGAGGGGCTGGACATGTCCCCGGACATGCTGGCGCACGCCCGCGCCCGCGGATGCTATTCCGCGCTCACGGAAGCCGTGCTTGGCGGCACCCTGCCATTGCCCGATGCCCGTTATGCCTGCACCTTCTCGACCGGCGTTTTCACCGAGGGCCACGCTCCGGCGTCGAGCCTCGATGACCTCGTACGCATAACCCGGCCGAGCGGACATGTGATCTTCACGGTCCGGGAAAGCGTCTTCTCATCCGGTGGCTTCGACCGAAAGATTGCGGAGCTCGACGCGGCCGGCCTGTGGGAGAAGGTCGAGGAAAGTCCATCCTTCCGTGCCTTCGCCATTGCCGAACCCGACGTGACCGTCCGCGCCTTCG
Source organism: uncultured Rhizobium sp. (assembly GCA_945952245.1). Classification (GTDB taxonomy): domain Bacteria; phylum Pseudomonadota; class Alphaproteobacteria; order Rhizobiales; family Rhizobiaceae; genus Gellertiella. Next base: position 2,564 of record CAMFHT010000038.1, read on the forward strand.
TCCTCCGGCGGCTCTGAACTGAATATCATTGCCGAAAGGCCGGAATATTGCTATGAGGCGTCTCCATGGAAACGACCTCTCATGCGACCGGAGCACGGCTTCTCGCCATCATCCTGCAGGACCACAAGCGCCTGCCGGCTCGCTTCTTCGCGTTCCGCTCCGGCTCGATCACCAGCCGCGCGCGCTGACATTCGTGTCCCGGCGGGCAGGCCGCCAGAGCAATTTTCCGTAATTCCTTGACAAGATGGATGACATCCCATGAGCGCACCGAGCACTCTCTATGACAAGATCTGGGCCGACCACGTGGTCGACCAGCAGGCCGACGGCACCTGCCTGCTCTATATCGACCGCCACCTCGTCCACGAAGTGACGAGCCCGCAGGCCTTCGAAGGCCTGCGCATGACCGGCCGCAAGGTCCGCGCCCCGCAGAAGACGCTCGCCGTCGTCGACCACAACGTGCCGACCTCGCCGGACCGCCTCGAAGGCATCAAGAACGAGGAAAGCCGCATCCAGGTCGAGGCGCTCGCCCATAATGCGGCGGAATTCGGCGTCGAATATTATTCGGAGCGCGACAAGCGCCAGGGCATCGTGCACATCGTCGGCCCGGAACAGGGCTTCACCCTGCCCGGCATGACCATCGTCTGCGGTGACAGCCATACCTCCACCCATGGCGCCTTCGGTGCGCTGGCGCACGGCATCGGTACGTCCGAGGTCGAGCATGTGCTCGCGACCCAGACGCTGATCCAGAAGAAGGCCAAGAACATGCTGGTGCGTGTCGATGGCCAGTTGCCGGAAGGCGTGACCGCCAAGGACATCATCCTCGCCATCATCGGCGAGATCGGCACGGCCGGCGGCACGGGCCACGTGATCGAATTCGCCGGCGAAGCGATCCGCTCTCTGTCGATGGAAGGCCGCATGACCGTCTGCAACATGACGATCGAAGGCGGCGCCCGCGCCGGCCTGATCGCCCCGGACGAGAAGACCTTCGAGTACATCAAGGGCAAGCCGCACGCGCCGCAGGGCGAGGCCTGGGATCAGGCCGTTGCCTACTGGAAGACGCTGAAGACCGACGAAGGCGCCCATTTCGACCGCACGGTCGTGCTCGATGCCGCAAACCTGCCGCCGATTGTGTCCTGGGGCTCCTCGCCCGAAGACGTGGTCTCCGTTCAGGGCGTTGTTCCGAACCCTGACGACATCCAGGACGAGAACAAGCGCTCGTCGAAATGGCGCGCACTCGACTACATGGGTCTGAAGCCGGGCACGAAGATCACCGACATCGCCATCGATCGCGTCTTCATCGGCTCCTGCACCAATGGCCGCATCGAAGACCTGCGCGCCGCCGCCAAGGTCGTGGAAGGCCGGACCGTGGCCCCGACCGTTTCCGCCATGATCGTTCCGGGCTCCGGCCTCGTGAAGGAACAGGCTGAAGCCGAAGGCCTCGACAAGATCTTCAAGGATGCGGGCTTCGACTGGCGCGAGCCGGGCTGTTCCATGTGCCTTGCCATGAACGACGACCGCCTGAAGCCGGGCGAGCGCTGCGCCTCGACCTCGAACCGCAATTTCGAAGGCCGTCAGGGCTACAAGGGCCGCACCCATCTCGTCTCGCCGGCCATGGCCGCCGCCGCCGCGATCGCCGGCCACTTCGTCGACATCCGCGAGTGGAAGTAAACGTCATCCGCATTCAGCGAAAAGGCCGGGTTCGCCCGGCCTTTTTCATTTGATGACCTTGAGCACGGTCCCTCTGCGCAGAAACGGCAGAATGCGCAGCATGTCCCGGGCTTTGAGCGCCACGCAGCCAGCCGTCGGCGCATAATCGTCATGCGAAAGATGGAAGAAGATCGCCGAGCCGCCATACCGCTTGCGCGCGGTCAGGTTCCAGTCGAGCACGAGGCAGATGTCGTAGAGATCGTCCGTCCGCATCATGTCTTCATGGCTTGCCTTGAGCGGACGGCTGACCGGGCGGTTGTAGGACGGATGGCTGGGCTCGTCGCACCAGAGGTCACGGGCCTCGGTCGCCTTCAGCACGAGACGGCTCTTGGCGCTCCGCAAACGATCAAGTCGGCGGTAGCCGTAGAGCAGCTTCATCTCGGCAACCGGGGTTCCCCCGTCCCCTTCCCGCTTGAAGGCGGTCATGCCCGCTCGGCCGATTGCCGCGGGCAAGGAGAGATGCCCGAACCGCAGGATACCCTTCGACCGGTTGCGCGGCGCCGTTCGGAGCGCGAGCACTTGCCGTTTCACCATTTTACCGCTGGATTTCATGCCGCCCTTCTCAAAAATGCCGTTTCTTCTATGGAATGACCAGAAAACACGAGATCTAGGCGAGGACAACCCGTCCCGCACCTTGTCCGCGCCTTGCCAAACCATGATTTTGGCGTAGGAGTTTGATTGACTGGCATTGGAGACTGATAGATGGCGGCTCGCACAATCCTTCTCGTCGATGACGACGACGATCTGCGCGAAACCCTGATGGAGCAGCTGGCGCTTTATGACGAGTTTGCCGTGCTGCAGGAAGCAACGGCTGCGACCGGCATGGCGGCCGCCAAGGCTCAGCCCATCGATCTTCTCGTCATGGATGTCGGCCTGCCGGACATGGACGGCCGGGAGGCAGTGAAGCTGCTCCGCAAGGGCGGCTTCAAGGCACCGATCATCATGCTGACCGGGCATGACACCGATTCCGATACGATTCTCGGCCTCGAAGCCGGCGCCAATGATTACGTGACGAAGCCCTTCCGTTTCGCGGTTCTGCTTGCCCGCATCCGCGCACAGCTGCGCCAGCACGAGCAGAGCGAAGACGCCACGTTCCAGATCGGGCCCTATGTCTTCAAGCCGAGCCAGAAGCTTCTGACCACGGAAAACGGCCAGAAGATCCGGCTCACGGAGAAGGAGGCGGCCATCATCCGCTATCTCTACCGGGCCGGACAGAAGGTGGTGACGCGGGACGTGCTGCTGGAAGAGGTCTGGGGCTATAATTCCGGCGTTACGACCCATACGCTGGAAACTCACGTCTACCGGCTGCGGCAGAAGATCGAACGCGATCCATCGAGCGCCGAAATTCTGGTAACCGAAAACGGCGGCTACAAGATCATACCTTGAGGGCGAGACCCATGGCGCTTCACGACGACATCAGGCTTCTGGCCAGCGTGCCTCTCTTCAACGGGCTGAACGACGACCAGCTGCGCCTCCTCTCCTTCGGCGCGGAGCGGCGCGCGCTGCTCTCCGGCATGACGCTCTTCCGCGAGAGATCACCGGCTGAATGCGCCTATGTCATTGCAAGCGGGGCAATCCAGCTCACCTCGCAGGGCAAGAACGGCAAGCCGCAGGTGGAAGGCGTGGCCGGTGCCGGCGCCCTGCTTTCGGAACTTGCGCTGGTCACGCTCGTGGAACGGAAGTTCACTGCTCAGGCGCTCGAGGATTCGGAAGTCATCCGCATCCCGCGCCCGCTCTTCCAGCGCCTGATGGAGGAATATCCCGAAGTGGCGGACATGGTGCAGGACCGTATCCGCGACAATATCAGCGGACTGGTAGACGAGCTCTCTAAGCTCAGGGCCGTGTTCGGCTGAAAGCGCTTAGAGATCAAAGACCGCGGTGACGGGCACGTGATCCGAAGGACGTTGCCATCCGCGGGCTTCCTTCAGCACTTCGACGGCAATCAGATGCGGACCGAGATCCGGCGACGTCCAGACATGGTCAAGCCGGCGCCCACGATCTGCAGCGGCCCAGTCCTTCGCCCGGTAGCTCCACCAGGTATAGAGCTTCTCGTGGTGGGGCACGTGCTTGCGCATCGCGTCGAGCCAGCCGCCTTCGGCCATGACCGACAACAGGCCCTCCGTCTCGACCGGCGTATGACTGATGATCTTCAGCATCTGCTTGTGCGACCAGACGTCGTGTTCATAGGGCGCTATGTTCAGGTCGCCAACCAGGATAGACGAAATGCCATCGCCATTGTCGGCCCTAAGCGCCCGCATTTCCTGAACGAAATCCAGCTTGTGGCCGAACTTGGCGTTGATCTCGCGATCCGGCTCGTCGCCGCCGGCGGGGACGTAGAAGTTATGCAGCCGGATCCGCTTCGACCCTGGCTGGATGAAAACGGAGAGATGGCGCGCATCGCCGACAGCGCAGTAATCCTGCCGATGGCCCTCCGAGAGCGGAAGCTTCGATATGGTTGCCACGCCGTGATAACCCTTCTGGCCATGCACCTCGATGTGCTCGTAGCCGAGCGCCCGGAATGCATCGAAGGGGAACTGGTCGATCGTGCACTTGATCTCCTGCAGGCAGAGCACATCCGGCTGGCGCGACTGCAGAAAATGCTCGACGAGGTTCAGGCGAAGACGAACGGAATTGATGTTCCAGGTGGTCAGCGTGAAAGGCATGGACAGACAGAGACTCAGCGGTTCTTGGTCGCCGTTTCTGGCATGCGGAACACCCGGTCGTCAAAGGACATGCCCGTCTGCACGTTCATGATGATTACGGAGGTTTCCTTGCCCTGGTTGTCGGTGATCGTCCACTGGCGCAGGTCATAGGTCTTGGTGTCGAACATCATCGTGATCAGCGAATCGCCGAAGATGGTCTTGTTGCCAAGCACGATGGTGGTGAGATCGGGATCTTCCTTCACCTTGCGCACCATGTCGGCGGAGAGATCGATCGTATCGGCCAGAAGCAGGCTGAGCGGCGTCTTGGACAGCGGATAAGTATCCCAGGTCTTGAGCTTCTGGTTGCCGATCACGACGCTCTTGCCATCCGCGATCACCCGCATCGGCGAGGGTTCGTCATAGTTGAAGCGGAGCTTGCCGGGACGCTGGATGTAGAACTTGCCGCCCGTCTGTTCGCCGCGCGGGCCGAACTGCACGAACTCGCCCTGCATCGTCTTCACGGAGGAGAAGTGGTCGGCGATCTTCTGGGCCGTGCCGGCAGCAAGCGCCTGCGCTCTTGCCTCCACGGGAATGAAGCCCGGCATGAGAGCTGCAACAGCGCCGGCGATCAGGATGCCGTTGAAGGCGCGGCGCGAGAGACCCTCGCCGCGAAGCCAGCCCGTGTTGCCAGACGCTGCAGCCGTGGTTTCCTTTTCATTCGTCATGGAAAACTCCTTCATTGATCGCTTCCTGCCGCGAAAACGCGGCGCCTTCAAGGCGAAAAGCCAGGGCTGGTTCCGGTCGAGGCCAGCCATAACGGCCTCGCACGGGCTCACGTTCCCGTGCGTGGGCGCCTCAGCCGTCAGCGCTCGATGATGTCGGCCTCGGTCGGCACGAGGATTTCGCGTTTACCGGCATGGTTTGCGGGGCCGATGATACCCTCCTGCTCCATGCGCTCCACCAGCGAGGCAGCCCGGTTGTAACCGATCCCGAGGCGGCGCTGGATGTAGGAGGTCGAGGCCTTGCCGTCGCGAAGCACGATGGCGACCGCCTGGTCGTAGGGATCGTCGGACTCGCCGAGATTGCCTGTCCCGGCCGGACCCTGGCCATCGCTCTCCTCGTCGTCATCTGCCGTGATGGCATCAAGGTATTGCGGCGACCCTTGAGTCTTGAGATAGGCGACGATGTCCTCCACCTCGTGATCCGAGACGAAGGGCCCGTGGACGCGCTGGATGCGCCCGCCGCCGGCCATGTAGAGCATGTCGCCCATGCCCAGCAGCTGTTCGGCGCCCTGCTCGCCGAGGATCGTGCGGCTGTCGATCTTCGAGGTGACCTGGAAGGAGATGCGGGTGGGGAAGTTTGCCTTGATCGTGCCGGTGATGACGTCGACAGAGGGACGCTGCGTCGCCATGATGACATGGATGCCGGCAGCACGGGCCATCTGGGCGAGCCGCTGTACCGCGCCTTCGATCTCCTTGCCGGCCACCATCATCAGGTCAGCCATTTCGTCGATGATCACGACGATGTAGGGCAGCGGCTGCAGGTCGAATTCTTCCGTCTCGTAGATCGCCTCGCCGGTCTCGCGGTCAAAGCCGGTCTGCACGGTACGGGTAATCGTCTCGCCCTTCGCCAGCGCCTGCTCGACACGCGAATTGAAGCCGTCGATGTTGCGCACCCCGATCTTCGACATCTTCTTGTAGCGCTCTTCCATCTCGCGGACGGTCCACTTCAGCGCCACGACGGCCTTCTTCGGATCGGTGACGACGGGCGAGAGCAGGTGCGGAATGCCGTCATAGACGGAGAGTTCCAGCATCTTCGGGTCGATCATGATCAGCCGGCACTGTTCCGGTGTCAGGCGATAGACCAGCGACAGGATCATGGTGTTGATCGCGACCGACTTGCCCGAGCCGGTGGTCCCCGCGACCAGCAGGTGCGGCATCTTGGCGAGGTCGGCAATGACCGGTTCGCCGCCGATGGTCTTGCCGAGTGCCATGGCAAGCTTGGCCTTTGACCCCTCGAAATCGCGGGCGCCGACGAGTTCTCGCAGATAGACGGTCTCGCGCGACTGGTTCGGAAGCTCGATGCCGATCGCGTTGCGGCCAGGCACGACGGCCACGCGGGCGGCGATCGCGCTCATGGAGCGGGCGATGTCGTCGGCAAGGCCGATGACGCGGGAGGACTTGATGCCCGGCGCGGGCTCGAGTTCGTAGAGCGTCACGACCGGACCCGGACGCACGTGGATGATTTCGCCCTTCACGCCGAAGTCTTCCAGCACGCCTTCGAGCATGCGGGCGTTCTGTTCCAGCGCATCTTCGCTGAGCGTCGTATCGCGGGTGATGACCCGGGGCTCGGCGAGCAGCCGGATATCCGGCAACTGGAATACGCCCGGCCGTGCCGCCGGCGGACGGAAAGCCTGACGGTCGGCGACCTGCGCTCCTTGCGGCGCGGCGCGGCCATTGCGCTCCTGCGGCAGCGAGCGGACCGGCGGGCGGGCGTTCCAGGAACCGCGAATGCCGGGGAGATCATCGATGTCGATGTCGTCGGAGAGGATGTCGGCCGGTCGCGGCTGATCGACGTCGAAGGGCAGGTCGTCGTCCTCGTCGTGATCGGCGGCCATGGGAGGCGTCGAGAGCACGCGCCGCTGCGGCGACGCAACACGGTCGAGCGAGGGCTCCAGCGTCGGTTCCACCCGCTCTCCGCGATTGGCGCGCGGTGCCGTCACCTTGCCATTGAGGGGCGTGAACTCCTCCTCGTTGAAATCATAGGGCTCGTCGATGCCGCGCGGACCACGGGTCTTGCGCGGCGGCAGGCCGAACAGGCGGCGGATGCGCGCCTGTGCCGTATACCAGGCATGCGTCGTCCAGCCGAAGAAGACGGTCAGCAGGCCTTCAGGCTCGTCGTCATCGAGCTCGTCACCGACAGTGACGGCCTTGCCGGGCATCTCGACGATCGGGCCGTCATCCTCTTCCTCCTGCGGATTGCGGATGAGGCCGGAGGCGAAGAGCAGCAGAAAGATCGTCGGCAACGCGGCGAGCGAGCCAAGCACGATGGCGAAGAGGCCGGTCGGATAGGTGCCAATGAAGAGGCCGGGGAAGCGGAGCACCATGTCGCCGATGACGCCGCCGATCCCGTTGGGGATGGGCCAGGTCTTCGGCGCGGGGAAACAGCCGAGCACCGCAGAACCGGCAAGGGCGGCACCTGCCCAGGCAAGAAGCCGGACCGGCCAGCGGGTGATGCGGCGGCCTGCAATCAGTGCCAGCGACCACGAAAGGACCGGCAGGAAGGCTATGACCCCGGAAAGGCCGAGGAACTGCATGGTGATGTCCGCAAAGGCGGCACCCGGATAGCCCATGATGTTGGTCGGCGGATTACCGGTCGCATAGGACGGACTCGGATCGGCAACGTTCCATGTGGCCAGGGCCGCAACGCCCATGGCAATGACCGCGAAGATGCCGAGCCCGGCCAGGGCCCGCGTCTGCCGCCACAGAAACGAAGAGAGCGAAAAGCGGCTTGCGCGCGCCTCCGTTGCCGCTGACATGCTTCTGGCCATTTCGACTTCCCGTTCCCTGTCACGTCACTGCCGGCCTTGTGCTCGCAGGATCATTGCGTTCTGCTTCCGCAAACAGCGGGCGCATTGCTCCTGTGTGCCATGCGGAAGATCCGGATTTCCCGATCTTCCGGTCATCCAGCCGGATTCGCTGATTACATCTCAGGGTAAGGCGGGGAGGGTTAAAGCCTTATTAACCATGCCGCTCGAGCAAGCTGAAAAATGGTAAAAAAACCGAGAAAACAGCGCAGCGAAGAACAAAAAAAAGCCCGGGCCTCTCGGCCCGGGTCTGAAGATCGGACTCAAGGTTCCGCCTTCAGGAATGGTAAGCGGCTTCACCATGCGAGGAGAGGTCGAGGCCTTCCCGTTCCGCTTCGGTGGTGACGCGCAGGCCGACGGTAAGGTCGACCAGCTTGAAGATGATCGCCGAGCCGATGCCGGTCCAGAGAACCGTGACCAGCACGCCCTTCAGCTGCGCCAGAACCTGGGTTGCCGTGCCGGCATAGGTGGCGGCGAAATCCGCGGTCGAGTAATCGACGATGCCTGCGCCGCCGAGAGCCGGATTGACGAAGACACCGGTCAGAATGGCGCCCAGAATGCCGCCCACGCCATGCACGCCGAAGACGTCTGCGGTGTCGTCATAACCGAACTTGTTCTTGACCGTGGAGACGAAGAAGTAGCAGACCGGGGAAACGATCAGACCCATGACGATCGCGCCCATAGGACCTGCGAAACCGGCTGCCGGGGTGATGACGACGAGGCCGGCAACCGCACCGGAGACCGCGCCGAGCAACGAGGCCTTGCCGCGGGTGATGACTTCGACCAGCGACCAGGACAGCATGGCGGCAGCGGTGGCAACGAAGGTGTTGATCATGGCGAGCGCGGCATAGCCGTTGGCTTCGAGGTTGGAGCCGGCATTGAAGCCGAACCAGCCGACCCAGAGAAGGCCTGCACCGACGAGCGTCAGGGTCAGGGAGTGCGGGGCCATCATGTCGCGGCCGAAACCGACACGCTTGCCGACCATGAGAGCGCCGACCAGACCGGCCACGCCGGCATTGATATGCACCACGGTGCCGCCGGCGAAGTCGATCGCGCCGAAGGAGTAGATCAGGCCGGCCGGATCGGTATAGGCGCTCGGGCCACCCCAGAACCAGACCATGTGCGCGACCGGGAAGTAGACGAAGATCAGCCAGAGCGTCGAGAAGATGATGGCCGCCGAGAACTTGATGCGCTCGGCGAAGGCGCCGATGATCAGGCCGGGCGTGATGGCTGCGAAGGTCATCTGGAAGCAGACGAAGGTAAGCTCCGGAATATATGCGCCCTTGGTGAAGCTTTCCGAAAGGGTGGACGGCGTCACGCCGGCAAGGAAGGCCTTCGAGAAGCCGCCGATGAAGCTGTTGGCCGAGCCGCCCGCCGTAAAGGTGACCGAGTAGCCGAAGGCTACCCAGACGATCATGGCGATCGCCGCGATGACCGTGACCTGCATGAGCACGGAGAGCATGTTCTTGGCACGCACGAGGCCACCGTAGAACAGGCCGAGACCCGGCACGATCATCAGAAGCACGAGCACGCTCGAAATCAGCATCCAGGTGGTGTCACCCTTGTCCGGGACGGGCGCTGCCGCCGCTGCCGCAGGGGCTGCGGTAGCCGCTGCGTCCTGCGCCCAGGCGACTGCCGGAAGTACTAGCCCCGAAGCCACCGCCGCCATGCGGGCAAGGCTCTGGGAAAAACGATAACCAGGCATTGATAGTTTCCTCACTGGACGCCTCCAAGTTCATCGCGGCCGAGCCGCCTTGCCCATCGGCCGCCGGCAAGGAGATGCGGGCCGAGGTGCCGTTCAACTTTGCGTTCCATCCTCCGCCCCCTCAGGACTTGCAGGATGGGACCGGGGTGACCGTTTGACCGGTACTGCCCGCTGCCGTTTCAGTACCATTCAAGTCCCGTGCCAGTTTCGGGTGCGGTCCATGATTAACGGTGAGATAACCGGATTCAGCAGAAAGGCCGGAGCTGCTCCCAGCCCCGGCCTCTCGCAATTTGATTATTTTTTATGCAGAGCACAAAAAATGAACAATTATTGTTCAACTGCCTTTCTTCTAATCAATCCCTCCTGCGCGACCGAGGCGACAAGTCGCCCATCACGGGTAAAGAGATTGCCGCGCGTCATGCCGCGGGCGCCGGAAGCGCTGGGACTGTCCTGCGCGTAGAGAAGCCAGTCATCGAACTCAACCGGCCGGTGAAACCACATGGCGTGATCGATGCTGGCGGCCTGCAGGTTCTGATCGAAGATCGAGGTCCCGTGCGCATAGAGCGAGGTGTCGAGCAGGGTCATGTCCGAGAGATAGGCGAGTACAGCCGCCTTGAGGTTCCGGTCGTCCGGCAGCGCACCAGTCGTCCGCACCCAGACATCCTGCTTCGGCTCGAGCTTCTGGCTGGAGATATAGTGGACGAGCGAGGTCGGGCGGATCTCGACCGGGCGGGGCCGCGTCCAGTAGCGCTTCACCGACTCAGGCGCGTTGGCAAGAAACAGCGTCTTCATGTCCCCTTCGCCCATCAGTTGCTCGGGCGGCGTGACCGCGGGCATCGGCACCTGATGATCATAGCCGGGCTCCTCGACCTGGAAGGAGGCGGACATGGCGAAGATGGCCTTGCCGTGCTGGACGGCAACCACGCGTCGTGTCGTGAAGCTCGTTCCATCTCTCAAGCGCTCGACTTGGTAGAGGATCGGGATCGAGGGATCGCCGGGGCGCAGGAAATAGGCATGCAGCGAGTGAACGAAGCGGTCTCTGTCGACGGAGCGCTGGGCGGCGGTCAGCGCCTGCGCGATCACCTGCCCGCCGAAGACGCGCTGCCAGCCGGCATCAGGGCTCGATCCGCGATAGAGGTTCTCCTCGATCAGTTCCAGATCGAGCGTCTGGATCAGCTGGTCCATGGGATCGAGCGCACGCGACATTTTGAACAAACTCCTGCAATAGGAAGACGGTATCGGATGATCTATATAGAAGCCCTGACGGATAGGAAGAGCAGAGGAGCAGCCTGATGATGGACATGCTGGTGGTGGGCGGCGGTTATGTGGGCCTCTCCTTGGCGGCTTCCGTCAAGCAGGCGGCCCCGCATCTGGATGTTCAGGTTCTCGAGGCCGCGCCGGCGGATGCATGGAAGAGGGACAATCGTGCCTCCGCCATCATCGCCGCCGCCTCTCGCCTTCTGACCGTTCTCGGCGCCTGGTCGGCGATCGAACCGGATGCGGAGCCGATTCGCCGCATGGTGGTGACGGATTCGCGGACGAATGATCCCGTCCGCCCCGTCTTCCTGACCTTCGACGGCGATGTGGAAGAGGGCCAGCCTTTCGCACACATGGTTCCGAATGTCTCCATGGTCGGCGCGCTCCGCCAGGTCTGCGAACGCCTCGGCATTCCCGTGCGCCACGAGATGACGGCAACAGCCTTCTCGAACGAGGGCGCTTTCATGAAGGTGACCCTTTCCGACGGCTCCGAGGTTCGGACCCGGCTCCTCGTCGCCTGCGACGGCGTGCGCTCCAAGCTTCGGGACATGGCGGGTATCCGCACCGTACGTTGGGATTACGGCCAATCCGGCATCGTGACGACCGTCGAGCACGAGCGACCTCACGATGGCACGGCGGAGGAGCATTTCCTGCCGGCAGGTCCGTTCGCCACGCTTCCACTCAAGAACAACCGGTCCTCGCTCGTCTGGACGGAGCGTACCGCCGACGCCGACCGGCTGGTTGCGGCCGACGACCTGATCTTCGAAGACGAGCTGGAACGGCGCTTCGGCCACAAGCTCGGCAAGCTCAAGGTGGTGGGCGGCAAGCGCGCCTTTCCGCTGGGACTGACGCTGGCACGCGCCTTCGTCGCGCCGCGCTTTGCGCTGGCGGGCGATGCGGCCCATGGCATTCATCCGATTTCCGGTCAGGGCCTCAATCTCGGCTTCAAGGATGTCGCGGCCTTTGCAGAAACGATCGTCGAGGCGGACCGTCTCGGCCTTGACATCGGCTCGCTCAACACGCTGGAGCGCTACCAGGCCTGGCGCCGCTTCGACACCTTCCGCATGGGCGTGACGACAGACGTGCTGAACCGGCTCTTTTCCAACGATATCGGCCCGATCCGCATTGCCCGCGATTTCGGCCTCGGGCTCGTGGAGCGCATGCCGAAGCTCAAGTCCTATTTCATCGGAGAGGCCGCGGGCATCGGCAACACGCAGAACCCGCGCTTGCTCGAAGGCCAGTCGATCTGACCGGCTTCAGCCGTCTATGCTGCGCGCTTCCGAGATCAACATGATCGGAACGCCATCGCGGATCGGATAGGCGAGCTTGCCGGATTTGGAGACGAGTTCGTTGCGCTCCCGGTCATAGGAAAGGCGCCCCTTGCTCAAGGGGCAGACCAGCAGATCCAGAAGCTTCGGATCGACGCGGCTGATCTTCTCGTCCATGATTCGTGACCTTCGGCAATGAGGTAAGCTGCAGCCTACTGCAGGATCGTGTCGCTGTCTCCAAAGCCGCGCGCGAGAACGATCTCGGTGATTGCAACCAGCGTTTCCGCCCGCGTCTTCATGTCCGGTGCTTCCAGGAGAGCCTGCTTCTCGGCAGGTCCGAACGGCGACATCATCGACAGCGAGGTAACGAGCGTGATGTTCGAAGCGCGCTCCACGCTCTCCCAATCCGCTTCCAGCTTGTTCGATTCGAGATAGGCCTTGAACGCGTTGAGAAGTGCGCTGCGGTCTATGGTTTCCTCTTCCGTGGAGGTCTGGAGATCGCTGAGGAAGGGCGTGATCTCGAAGGTGCGATAGGGCTTTTCCGTTGCCACTTCCCGGGTGACGCGGAAGCGGCAGATGCCCGAGAGCGTCACGACATAGCGCCCATCGCCGGTCTCGGCGATCGCGGTGATGCGCCCGGCACAGCCGACCTCGCAGACGCTGCCGTCGAGCCCCTTGTCGCCGAAGGCCGGCTGGACCATGCCTATCACGCGGTTGGTGGAAAGCGCATCGTCGAACATCATCAGATAACGCGGCTCGAAGATGTTCAGCGGAAGCTGCCCGCCGGGCAGCAGCAGAGCGCCCGACAGGGGAAAGACCGGAATGGTCGAGGGTATGTCTTCCCGTTTCAGATATCGCGCATTGCCGACTTGCATGACCGTCTCACCCATCATCAATTCGTTGCCGGGCCTGCCCCCGCAGCATCCCTTGGGAAAGCGCAGCATGGCAGCGCTCTCTTCAGCAATATCTGGTGCCGCCGTCCGGAAACTCAAGCGCTTGTTGTCGCACCAAGGTCACAGAATTCGGCGGGGACGTCACAGCCTTCGATGCCGATCAGGAGAAGAGGATGGACGAGAGCTTGCGGCGGGCTGCAAGCGTTGCCGGATCCTTCGGACCCCAGGCTTCGAAGAAGGAGAGAAGCTGGCGCCGGGCACCGTCGTCGTCATAGGCGCGGTCCTTCTTCATGATGAAGAAGAGGTGATCCGCCGCTTCAGTCCTTGCGCCCTCCGCAGCCCGGACCTTGGCAAGCTTCATCCGTGCCTCGTGATCGTCAGGGTTCATGGCCAGCTGATGCTCGAGGGCTGCGGGATCGCCGATCTTGCGGGCCTCCTCGAGCTGGTCGAGGCGCTTGCGGACCGCCTGGATCTTCTGGTCCTTGGCAACCTCTTCCGGCACCTCGTTCAGAAGTTCGCGGGCGCGGGTCACCTCACCCATGGCAATCATGCACTGGGCGATGCCGGCCAGCGCACCGGCATTGTCGGGATCGGCCTGCAGGATCGCGCCGAAATACTGGCCGGCGGCATCCGCGTCGCCGGCAGCGAGAAGCTCTTCCGCCTGGGTGAGCAGGGCTGCAATCTCGGCCGCCTGATCGGCGCCGGCAGGGCCGGCCACCTTGTCGATGAACTGGCGGATCTGGCTTTCCGGCACCGCCCCCATGAAGCCGTCCACAGGACGGCCGTTCACGAAGGCGATGACCGCCGGGATGGACTGAATGCCGAGCTGGCCCGGGATTGCCGGATGATCGTCGATGTTGAGCTTCACGAGCTTGACGCGGCCTGCCGCCTCGTTGACCACGCGCTCGATGACAGGGGTGAGCTGCTTGCATGGTCCGCACCAGGGCGCCCAGAAATCGACCAGCACGGGCTGACGGCGCGATTCCTCGATGACGTCGCGCGAGAAGGCGGCGGTGGTCGTATCCTTGATGTGCGACGCGGCTCCGCCCGGCGCGGCATTGACGGAGGCTGTCATTTGGTTGCCGTAGGAAGCGTTATAGGGGTTGTCCGAGCCGTTCATCCTGCATCTCCCATGCGACCGGTGAACCGGTCCTGATCCTGTCTGTCTTCTCGCTCAAGATCGTATGTCAGGCGGTGACTTTCAAGACAAGCGGCTTGTGGCCGGTGGCTTCCATGAAGCGGAGAAGGTCATCGCGGCGAATCGACGTCGTGGCGTCGTTGGAGAGCGGGTGGCAGTTGATGACCTCGCTCTTCATCAGCTCCTCGTCCAGGATGAAGGTGACGTTGCCGCCCGTGTCGTTGATGGCACCGAGCGCCGTTACCGAACCCGGAATGACGCCCAGATATTCCATCAGCTTTTCCGGCTTGCCGAAGGAGACCTTGCTGGCAGCGCCGATGATTGTGTGCACGGTCTTCAGGTCCACGACCGCGTTTTCCTCGACGGTCAGCAGGAAGAACTGGTCCTTCTTGTCCTTTACGAAGAGGTTCTTGGTGTGAGCGCCCGGAATGTCGTGGGCAAGCGCCGCGGCTTCCGCAACGGTGAAGACCGGAGCATGGTCCTTTGTCGTCACCTCGATGCCAAGCTCCTGAAGAAATTGAAGAAGATCGCTACGTGTCTTCACTGCCCGTTCGCTCATGATCCTGCCTGATTCTCGTTTTTCCAGCCGTCTCGCCGGAGCCTGTTGATGTGTCCGGGTTCAGATACCGGGGTGCCGGACCGTTTGCAATCGAAACCGGAAGGGCCGGAAGCCAGCATTCTCAGGGTCTCCAGGGGAAGTGTCACGAGCGCTTCGAAAAAAGTTCAAAAAATTTTCGATTCCCCTGTTGCAAATGAAAATCGGTTGGGTCATATAGCCCCCGTCGCCGCAACAAACGGCGGCCAGGGATCCACACCTTACCCCGGGATCACTGAGATGAGCGGGTGTAGCTCAGGGGTAGAGCACAACCTTGCCAAGGTTGGGGTCGAG
>CAMFHT010000039.1 GCA_945952245.1 uncultured Rhizobium sp.
CCAGTCCGCCATCAGGTCGGGATCGTCGAGTGCCTCGTCCGGGATGGACCAGTAGGGCATGTGGGCCTGCTTTCCGGTCTTGCTCTCATAGGCCCATTGAACCGCGCCCGCGGCTGCAAACTGCGGCGCCGTCTCGGCATCGGCCTTGAGCAGCAGATCGCCTTGAAAGACCACCGCGAGAATGCGGCCGTCGCAATAGACGCCCTTGCCGCCGAACATGCGGCGGATGGTGACCGGTCCCAGCGACTGGAAGATTTCCCGGATCTGCTCGTCGTCCATGGTGCTACCCCTTGAGAACGCCGCCAGCATTCAACACGGCTTCGGGCGTGTCCACATCGAGATGAGCAGCGGCCCCGATTTCCACATCGACGACGGCAAGGCCACAGGTCTCGATGATCGCGCGCGCGCCCGTATCGCCCTGAAGCTTCAGGACGAGCGGAAACGTCGAGCGGGGGAGAATAACGGGGTTGCCGCGCTTGCCGCCGGAAACCGCTCGGATCACCGCCCTTCCTTGTTCCTGCCGGAAACGGGTTATCAGCGCGGCAATGTCCTCCGCGCTCACGCCCGGCATGTCCGCGAGCATGACGAGGACGCCGTCCGACGATGCGATTTCGGGTACGAGCAGTCCCGACACGAGCGAACTTGCCATGCCGGAGGCGTAATCGGGATTATAGACCGTGGCCACGTCCAGATCGGTCAGAGCATCCTCGACATCCTGAGATCTGTGGCCGGTGACGACGGTGACCGGCGCGGCCCCGCCTTCGCTCACCACGCGGGCGGAGCGGTGCACCAGCGGCTCGCCCGAGAACTCGGCGAGCAGCTTGTGCCCGCCCTCGCCCATGCGGCTGGCGCGGCCTGCGGCCAACACCAGACCGGCAACGGTGATCTTCGCCGGTTCGTCCTCGACGCTGTCGCGCGGAGCGGGCCGGGTGGCGATCTCCTTCAGCAACCCGCCGACACCGAAGCCGGTGAGATCGAGAGGCGTCGGGACGAGACCGGCGAGGATGCGGTTCAGCACCCAGTCGAACCCGTTTTCGGCAGGGCTTCGCGCGCAGCCGGGCGCGCCGATCACGGCTATTGTGCCGATGCGCCCGAGCACGAGCAGATTACCCGGATCGACCGGCAGTCCCGCATGCACCACCTCTCCGCCGGCAAGCCTGATGCCGGCGGGGATGACATCGTCGAAATCGGTCATGGCGGACGCGCCGAAGATGATCGGCAACGGATCTTCATCGCCGGCAGAGAGCGCCTGCTTCAGCGAAGAGGCGACGGCCTCGGCTGTGTGAGGACATCGGATCTCCCGGGCGAGCCTGCTTCCAGAGAGCACGAGGCGGCGCGCGAGGACACGGGCGGTTTTGTCCATGACGGAGCTCTTCAGCGACGGCAACTCGGTTGCGATGAGCGTCACGGCATGGGCCTGGAACGGGTGCACGGCAAAGGCCGATGCCTCCTGCAGCAGGCGCACGGCCTCTTCCACCTTCTCCTCCGCCACGCCGAGCGGAATGATCTTCACCGTGCCGATCATTTCGCCGTCCATGACAGGCACATGGCTTTCCAGGCAGGCGAAGGTCATCGCCGGGTCGATGCGGTTCAGTCGGTCCACCACCGCGCGATCCGCGGTGAAGAGGCCGTTGACGGAGGCATGCAGGTTGACGCGACCCGTGCGCGCCGGCGTCACCGAATGGTGATCTCCACCGAAGGCCGCGGAGATGCGGTCCGCGGCTTCGTCCTCGCCGAGGTCGCCGGGTTCGAGACGGACGACGATGATCTCCGACAGGCCGGTCCGGATCAGCGCCTGCACGTCGTCCGGAGAAAGCCGGTGCCCCTTCGGCAAGCGCCGTCCTTCTGCCTGCTGCGCGTGGGCAAGGATCGCACCTTCGGCTTCCGTGACGGCAACCGGGCCAAACTTCATGCCGCATCCTTCCCGGCAAGGGACCGCTGCCGATAGGCGCGAATGATGTCGGCAAGTACGGCGACGGCGATCTCGGCCGGCGTCGCAGCGCCGATGTCGAGGCCGATGGGGGCGGAAATCGTGGCGATCTGGTCGTCGGTCATCCCCTCGGCCTTCAGCCTTTCCACCCGTTTCGCATGCGTCTTCCGGCTGCCGAGCGCGCCGATGTAGAAGCAGCCGGCCCGCAGTGCAGAGAGAATTGGTAAATCGTCGATCTTCGGATCATGCGTCACGGCGGCGAGTGCGGTATAGGCATCGAGCGGCCGATCCTTCAGCGCGTCCTCCGGCCAGTCCGCGATGAGGTCCACGCCTTCGAATCGCTCCGGCGTTGCGAAGGCGGTGCGCGGGTCGATGACGGTGAGGTCGTAGCCCGCAAGCCGCGCCATGGGCGCCAGCGCCTGGCTGATATGAACGGCGCCGATGACGACGATCCGCGCGGGCGGCAGGTAGACGTTGAGAAAGTGCGGCTTGCCGTCGAGATCGAGCACCGTCGGCTTGCCGGAGCGAAAGGCCTTCTCCAGCGTCTCGCCGAGCGCGCCCTCCGGCCTGTCCCCCTCGTCAAAGACCTGAACCGTCTCGCCATCGAGTTCAGTCAGCGTGGCGATCGCGCGGCGGTTGGCGCGGGCGCGGTTGACGGCGTGCAAGATGTCCATGCGCATCAGCCGAGCCTTTCCACATGCACGCGAATGCGTCCGCCGCAGGAGAGGCCCACGCGCCAAGCGGTCTCGTCCGCCACACCGAATTCGAGGATGCGCGGCGTGCCGGAGGCGATCACCTCCGTCGCCTCGGTGATCACGGCACCCTCGACGCAACCGCCGGATACGGAGCCCATGAAATTGCCGTCGCTGTCGATGGCGAGGTGGCTGCCGACCGGACGGGGCGCGGAGCCCCAGGTCTCGATCACGGTCGCGAGCGCAACGCCGCGGCCTTCGGCGAGCCAGACCTCGGCGGCGATCAGCGGATCCTGCATGTCGGTCAGGTCGGTCATCGCCCGTCTCCCGCGGTTTTCAGGTGGCGCTTCAGCATCTCCAGGTCCCTTCCATTGACCTTGCGGCTGCTCAGGCTGTCGGCAAGGCCCTTGAGCGAATTGAGATTGTGCACGGCGCGGAATTCGTCAACATGCGGCAGCATGGCTCTGACGCCGCGCGCCCGCGCCTCGAAACCGTCGAAGCGCAGCAGCGGGTTCAGCCAGATCAGCCGGCGGCAGGATCGGTGCAGCCGGTCCATTTCCTGCTCCAGCAGATCGACGCCCTCGCGCTCCAGCCCGTCGGTCAGAAGCAGGACGACGGCGCCCTGTCCCAGCACCCGGCGCGACCAAAGGCGGTTGAATTCCTTCAGCGTTTCTCCGATCCGCGTGCCGCCCGACCAATCCTTCACCAGCGATGTGCAGGCTTCCACCGCCGCATCCGGATCGCGGTTGGCGATCTGCCTCGTGACATTGGTCAGCCGCGTGCCGAAGAGGAAGACATGCACCCGTTTGCGGCGGCTTGCCAGCATGTGCAGGAAATGCAGGAAGATACGGCTGTACTGGCTCATCGAGCCGGATATGTCGACCAGCACGACCAATGGCGGGCTGACCTCCCGCGGCGCGCGGAAGCGTGGCAGCATGAGATCGCCGCCGGAGCGGAGGCTTGCACGCATGCTCTCGCGCGGATCGATCCGGCCCGCGCGAGCCGGGCGGTAGCGGCGGAGCTTCACCCGATCCATCGGTAGTTCCAGGTTTTCGATCGCCTTGCGCGCAGCGGCAAGCTCCAGGGCCGACATCTGCGCGAAATCCATCTGCCGCAGAACTTCGTTGCCGGAAACGGTAAAGCGCGCATCTGCGATGACCTCCGGCGGCTCGTCCCTCTCCTCTTCCACAGACTTGCGGTCGAAGAAGGCGTCGCCGAGGCGGGCGGACCCCGCCCTCTGCTTCTCCGGCTCCTTGCGCGCACCGATCGGCAGCATCATCGCCATCATCTGCGAGACATAATCCCGCGCCCGCCAATAGAGCCGGAACGCCTCGTCGAAAACCTGCTGGTCTTCATGGCGCTTCACGAAGACGGCGGAGAGCGCCGCATGAAACTCCTCGCGCGAGCCAACGCCGATCGCAATCGCCGCCTCGATCGCATCCGTGACGGAGGCCGGACCTACGCGCAAGCCGGCGCGCCTCAGCGCCCGTGCAAAATAGACGATATTGTCGGCAAGCGCCCCATCGCCCACGGTGAGCGGCGGCAGGACGAAGCCCTGCGGATGGTCGCCGGCACCGGGTTCACGTCCGGTCATGGCCTCAGCCTCCGGCCGCGAGACTGGCCTTCACCTCGGAAAGCAGCTTTGCGCCCTCGCTTCCGGCAATGCGGGCTATGTCGTCCTGATACTTGAGCAGCGAACCCAGCGTGTCGGAAAGGGTTTCCGGATCGAGCGCCACGCGGTCAAGCTCGGTCAGCGCCGTCGCCCAGTCAATGGTCTCGGCCACGCCCGGGTTCTTAAAGAGGTCGAGCTTGCGGAGCCCCTGCACATAGGCGACGATTTCCTGAGACAGCCGCTCGCGACAGCCCGGCACCTTGGTGCGGACGATCGCGAGTTCGGTCCGGGCATCGGGATAATCCACCCAATGGTAGAGGCAGCGCCGCTTCAGCGCATCATGCACTTCGCGGGTGCGGTTCGTGGTGATGACGACGATCGGCGGCGCTTCGGCCTTGATGGTGCCGAGCTCCGGTATGGTCACCTGGAAATCGGAAAGCACTTCCAGCAGGAAGGCCTCGAAGGCTTCGTCGGCGCGGTCGAGTTCATCGATCAGGAAAACCGGCGGCCCCTTGCCGATCGACGGGCTCAAAGCCTGCAGCACGGGACGGCGGATGAGGTGGCGCTCGGAAAACAGGCCGCCTTCGATCCGCTCCCGGCTCGTCTCGCCGGCTGCTTCCGAGAGACGGATCTCCAGCATCTGCGCCGGGTAGTTCCACTCGTAGACCGCGCTGGAGACATCCAGCCCCTCATAGCATTGCAGGCGGATCAAATCCCGTCCGAGGGCACGGGAGAGCACCTTGGCGATCTCGGTCTTTCCCACGCCCGCCTCGCCTTCGAGGAAAAGCGGACGCTTCATCTTGAGCGAGAGGAAGACGACCGTCGAAAGGGCGCGGGAGGCGAGATAGTCCTGGCCTGCCAGAAGCGCTGCCGTCTCCTCGATGCTTCCGGGCAGCCGAGATGCGAAGTCGTTCGTCATGATGCCTCCCATTTCGGGGGAAGCTTATAATGTGTGATAACGGCGGTCCAGATAGATCAAAGCCTCATCCCGCACGCCGGCATGGATCGCCACGACCTCGCCGAAGAGCACGGTATGCGTGTTCGTGACCTTGCTGTCGACGACGCGGCAGTCGAAGGCGACGTTGGCGGTCTCCAGAACGGGTGCGCCCGTCACCAGCGTCGTCCAGCGGCCGAGCGAGAAGCGCTCCTCCGAGGTCAGCGAATTACGGCCGGAAAAGGCATCCGACAGCGGCTGCATCTGAGCACCCAGCGTGTTCAGCGCGAAGATGCCGCTCTCGAAGAAGATGGCATTGTTGGGATTGCCGTTGTTCAGGCAGACCAGCACCGTCGGCGGGTTGTCGGAGACCGAGCAGGCGGCGGTAATCGTCACGCCGCGACGTACCTCGCCCATTGCGGTCGTCACGATCTGCACATGTCCGGCATAGCGCGCCATGGCGTCCCGGTAGATCGCCGCATCCAGTTTCTGCCTGTCCAACACCCACTGCCTCCGCCGCTAGAGCGGCCCCGAAACCATCCCGACAAGCCTTCCGCAAGGGAAGGCGTCGCTTCGGCCCCAATATGGGGCGCACATCTTACCTTTTCCACAACGGTTATGGCTCTGAAAGGTCTTCCCGCGACGGCTTGCGGTTTTTCTTTGACGCATGGCCGCCGCCCGTTACAGATAGGAAAAACAAGCCTCTTCGGGAGACTGCCTTGCGAACACCCATCCGGCTCGCCCAGATCCTCGCGCTGCCGCTCGCCCTTGCTGCCGTGCCGGCGATGGCCGCCGACATCACGATAGGCGTCGTCGCACCGGCCAGCGGCTCCATTGCGGTGCTCGGCAATCAGGTACGCGACGGCGCTGGCTTTCAGGCGGCGGCACTGGGCGACACCGTGGTGACGGTGGAAGACACCTGCGCTGCCGGTGGCGGCGAGGCGATCGCGTCCGCGCTGATCGAGGCCAAGGTCTCCATGGCCCTGGGCTTTCTCTGCAGCGAGACGCTGGAAGAGGCCCTTCCCCGGCTTGCGGAAGCCGGAATCCCCGCCATCACGCTCGGCGTCCGTTCGGACGTGCTGATGGCGGATGCGCTGAAGAACCAGTGGCCGCTCTTCCGGCTCGGTCCCTCGGGCAGGGCCGAGGTGGACCGCATCGCCGAGATCATCAGCACCGAATGGAGCGCCGAGCCCTTTGCTCTGGTGGATGACGGCGCTCTCGGCAATCACGATCTCACCGAAAGCCTGCGCTCGGCGCTGGAGGAGAAGAACGTGAAGCCGGTTCTGGTGGACAATCTGCGCCCCGGGCAGGAACAGCAGCTGACGCTGGTGCGCCACCTTGCCTCGGCAGACGTCGTCCGTGCCTTCGTGGCCGCGGACAGGGACGATGTGGCGGTCGTCGCGAAGAGCCTCGACGAACGGGAAGCGAAGGTGAGCCTGCTCGCCGGCGCCTCCGTCGAAACCACGCCCGGCCGGGTGGATCTCGCGCCCGGCGTACAGGCACTCTGCCTCGCCGATGCCGCGGACAGGCCGGAAAACGCTGCGGTCGTCAAGGCGCTGAAGGAGAAGGGCATCGAGCCGGAGGGCTATGTGCTGCCCGCCATGGCCGCGGTCGATATCGCCAATGCAGCCGTGCCAGCAGCCGGCAGCGAGGCGAAAGCGGTAGCCGGCGCCCTGCTCGGCCGCGCCTTCGATACCGTCATGGGTCCGGTGCGCTTTACCGACGGGCATGAGCTCACGGAAAATCCCTATCAGCTCTGCAGCTGGAGTGGGCGGGCTTTCGTGCCCGTAGCGAAGCAGTAAGTCCAGAGAATCTTCACCGGCGTCCTTCCATATTGCCCATGCACGTCCACGGGTGGTAAGAGCGCTCGAAACCTGAAGCCCCGGAGTTCCCGATGTCGTTGCCGCTGAAAATCGCCCCGTCGATCCTTGCCGCCAACTTCGCCAAGCTCGGCCAGGAAGTGGCCGACGTGACCGCCGCCGGTGCGGACTGGATCCATCTCGACGTGATGGACGGTCATTTCGTGCCGAACATTTCCTTCGGGCCGGACGTGATCCGGGCGCTGCGCCCGCATACCAGCGCAATCTTCGACTGCCACCTGATGATCGCGCCCGCCGACCCCTATCTCGAGGCCTTCGTGAAGGCGGGCTGCGACTACATCACCGTCCATGCGGAGGCCGGTCCGCACCTGCACCGCTCGCTGCAGACCATCCGCGCGCTCGGCGCAAAGGCCGGCATATCGCTGAACCCGGCGACGCCGCTTTCCGTGCTCGATCATGTCATCGATGACATCGACCTGCTCCTGATCATGAGCGTCAACCCGGGCTTCGGTGGCCAGAAGTACATTCCTGCCATGACGGACAAGATCCGCGCCGCGAAGTCCCTTATCGGTGACAGGCCGATCGAACTCGAAGTCGATGGCGGAATCACCCCCCAGACCGCGCCGCAGGTGACCGCTGCCGGCGCAAACGTGCTGGTCGCCGGCTCCGCCGTCTTCAAGGGCGATGGCGTCGAGGACTACCGCAAGACGGTCGCCCTGCTCCGCCAGGCCGCTTCGGGCGCCTGATCCGATGGCGGCTGCGGGCGCTGCCGCGACGCCTGCGGCCCAAGAAGGTCTCGGCCTCACGCCGCCGCTGCTCTTCGGCGGCGCCGGTGCCTGGGCACTGGCCATGACCGCCAGCATGCTCGCATACGAATGGCGGCTCAACGCGCTCAACTCCGTCCACCTGCCGTTGATGTCACTGATCTTCTCCGCCGGCGGCGCGATCGGCTGGCTGACGGCGGTGCCGATCGCGCGGTGGCTGACCTTGCGCCGCCCGGTCGAAAACCGGTTTTCGGCCTATCTCCTCGGATTGATGCTGGCAACGGTCAGTTTCACCGCCTTCCTGTTCTCGATGCAGTACCGGATCTTCTACTCGCAGTGGCACGATCCCATCGGCACGGTCGGCTGGACGTTCGAGTTCCTGGAAACCGGGCTCGGCGCCGTCTACCAGTTCATGGTGCTCGGCCTGCCGCATTTCCTGCCGATCGGCTTTCCAGCCCTGCTTCTCGCGAGCGGCTGGCTTGCCAAATCCTTGCGTTGAGATTGCCGGCTTCATCTGGTAAGCGGGCGCCATGTCCGCGCTGATCTAAAAGGCTCCTCCCATGATCCCTCGCTATTCCCGCCCCGAAATGGTCGCCATCTGGTCGCCCGAAACCAAGTTCCGCATCTGGTTCGAGATCGAGGCCCATGCCTGCGATGCGCTGGCGAAGCTCGGCGTAATCCCCGAGGCCTCCGCCCGCACCATCTGGGAAAAGGGCGGCAGCGCGACCTTCGACGTCGCCCGCATCGACGAGATCGAGGCCGTCACCAAGCATGACGTCATTGCCTTCCTGACCCACCTCGCCGAAATCGTCGGCCCGGATGCACGCTTCGTGCACCAGGGCATGACCTCCTCCGACGTGCTCGACACCTGCTTCAACGTGCAGCTGGTGCGCGCCACCGACATCCTGCTCGCCGATATGGACAAGCTGCTCGCGGCACTCAAGCGCCGGGCCTTCGAGCACAAGGACACTGTCACCATCGGCCGCAGCCACGGCATCCACGCGGAACCCACCACGTTCGGCGTCAAGCTGGCGCTCGCCTATGCCGAATTCGACCGCTGCCGCGCCCGCCTGGTCGCGGCCCGCGAGGAGATCGCGACCTGCGCCATCTCCGGCGCCGTCGGCACCTTCGCCAATATCGACCCGCGGGTCGAAGAGCATGTCGCGGAAGCCATGGGCCTGAAGGCCGAGCCGGTTTCCACGCAGGTCATCCCCCGCGACCGTCACGCCATGTATTTCGCGACCCTCGGCGTGATTGCCTCTTCGATCGAGCGCCTGTCCACCGAAATCCGTCACCTGCAGCGCACGGAAGTGCTGGAGGCCGAGGAGTATTTCTCGCCGGGCCAGAAGGGCTCCTCCGCAATGCCGCACAAGCGTAACCCGGTGCTGACGGAAAACCTGACCGGCCTTGCCCGCATGGTCCGCTCCTATGCCATGCCGGCCATGGAGAACGTAGCGCTCTGGCACGAGCGCGACATCTCGCACTCCTCCGTCGAGCGCATGATCGGCCCGGATGCGACCGTGACGCTGGACTTCGCGCTCGCACGCCTCACCGGCGTCATCGACAAGCTGCTCGTCTATCCCGACAACATGATGAAGAACCTCAACAAGTTCCGCGGGCTGGTGCATTCGCAGCGCGTGCTCTTGGCGCTCACCCAGGCCGGTCTTTCGCGCGAGGACAGCTACCGCCTCGTGCAGCGCAATGCCATGAAGGTCTGGGAAGAGGGCAAGGATTTCCTTGAGGAGCTTCTGGCCGATGCAGAAGTCCGCGCTGCCCTGTCCGAAGAGGATCTGCGCGAGAAATTCGATCTCGGATATCACACCAAGCACGTGGACACGATCTTCACCCGCGTCTTCGGAACGGCTGCCGCCTGATCGCCCATCGTGGCGCCGGGCGACCGGCGCCGCCCCTTGAAGATTTCCCGGACCGTCAGCACAAAGGGCCGCATGAAAGTTTCAGAAGCAGATATCCTGATCGTTCCCGGCTACACCAATTCCGGGGAGCATCACTGGCAGACCCGCTGGCAGAACCGGCTTTCCACCGCCCGCCGCGTCGAACAGGCCGAGTGGTCCAAGCCCGTGCGCGAGGATTGGGTCCAGCGCATGATCGAGGAGGTCAATGCCTCGACGAAACCCGTCGTGATCGTCGCCCATTCGCTGGGTGTGCCGACGGCGCTGCATGCGATCCCTGAATTCAGGAAGCCCGTTGCGGGCGCCTTCCTCGTCGCGCCGCCGGAAGTCACGAATTCCAACATCCGTCCGAAGCACCTGATGACCTTCGGCCCCTACCCGGAAACGGCGCTGCCCTTCCCTTCGATCACGATCGCCAGCCGCAACGATCCCTTCGGCAGTTACGAGCATGCGGAAGAGATGGCGAAGGCCTGGGGTTCCATGCTGGTCGATGCCGGGGAAGCCGGTCACATCAATGCGGAATCCGGCCATGGGCCCTGGCCCGAAGGCGGCATGGTATTCGCCCAGTTCCTTTCAAAACTCAAAGCCTGATCAACCGCTTGCTACTTTTGCGGGCCGTTAAATTTTAAGGTGAAATTAAAGCAAAGGCTTATCCCGTTCGCACAGGGACACACAAGCAATTGTGTATGAGCACCCTCAGAAGAGAGATCATTCAAGTTCGTAATTCAACTGATGGTAGGCGAGAACGTTTGCCGCGTGCTGTTGCTAACAACCCTGCGCAGATTCGCTGGTCAGTGTCGCGTCACGACGCGATTGCGGCGTTACCGTCCACAGACGATTTCCGCCGCGACCCCGTGATCTTGGACCCGATAGGGATATGGCGCAGGTAACCAGCGGCGATTTCGTCCGGCGAGAGGCTCGGCGGATGGACGTATCGGCGGGTGCTACGTTCCTCGTCTGGCCGCCTGGGCGGCAGCGCAGGCCGCTTCGGCTTCCGCCTTTCGTATCGGTGTCTCTGCTCTTCCCGACGAACATCATCGAGGGCGTCGAAAATGTCGCAGCCGTTCTCGAAAGCGTACGTTTCGGCACGCTCCAGTCGTTCGGGATCGACCATCGCCAGTACTTGGTCGCGGTGGGCGTGTCTCCATTGCCGTGTGTCGCCGACGATGTCCCGCCAAGTGACGCGGCCTATCCGCTGGCCGAGCCCCAGCATCGTGTCGATGGAGGTTTGGAAGCTGCGCCGCCTATTCCAACGGAAGACGAACTCATTGCAGTAAATGTCGATGTGCTTCTCCCGCAGGCCATGGTAGGTCCCCATCGCCCAGCGCTTGAAGTTGGAGAAGATGCGGTGGACCCACTTCAGCACGATGTGGGCGGGCAGCGCGTTCTTTGTGCTGAGGTTATGCGCCTTGTGCCTGCGCTCCGGCGGCCGTTCGTAGGCGCTGTAGCCGTCGGTGACAATCAGCGTGCCCCGCTCAGTGTTCTGCGCCACGAAGCGTTGGAGCGTCTCGCGGTCCGCCACCTGGACCCTCTGCAGCCGCATGCGACCCGCATAAAACTTGTCGACGACCTCGACCGCCCCGACGAGAACTATTTTCCCTATCGGGCTGCGGCCCTGACCTCCGCTGACGGGATCGGTCTTCTTCCTGTACGGTACGTTCGTCTCGTCGATCTCGACCACGTCTCGAAGTCGTTTCCTGTCCGGATCGACCATCGCGCGGCGGAGCTTGTGGAGCAGCAGCCACGCGGACTTGTAGCTGACGATACCGAGCTTGGCCTGCAGCTGGAGCGCCGACATGCCGTTAGAATGCGTCGCGACGAGATAGGCCGCCAGGAACCACTTCCGTAGAGGCAGGTGCGTACCGTGCATCACGGTTCCGGCAATTAGCGAGGTCTGATGGCGGCAGCCAGTCCGCCTCCGCTCGCCGTCAACATCGATGTCGAGGCCCCGACATTCCCAAACCCACGGCCGCGCCTCCAGCCGCCAGGCGCGGTTGCCGCCGCACTTTGGGCATTTGAACCCGTTCCGCCAACGCTTCTTCGCCAGGTATTCGGCACACGCAAAATCATCGGCGAAGTCCGAAGTGAACTTCTCCAGCGAAGGCGGGCGATCCTTGGCCCAGCGTGTCGGAAACAGGCTTTCGCTCATGCTGCTCGTATAATCGAGCAGGGGGAACACGTCATGCGCGAACGCTATTTGTGGTTAACACCTGTGCGAAGGGGATAAGCCTTTTAAAGCATAGTCCGCATACTATCGACGAGTTGTCATCGGACCTTGAATTTGTCGCCAGAGCCGAGCCTGAAAAAGGGAGATGCTCCCGCAAGATCGCAGGCCGTTCCGCCGCATGCGGAACGCTTGGCCGCTGCTGAATTTGCACGGCTGTCCGTCGGTACCGACGCACACATCCTCGAAGCAGATTTCAGCCTTGGCAATCCCTTTGGACTGTCGCCTGAGGATGTCATCGGACGTCCGGTCACCGCACTCCTTCACGTGGATGACCAGCCGGTTCTGCTCCGGCTCATCACCGATTCCGCGGACCGGCCGGGATACCCTTTCCACGCCCAGATCCGCTTTGGCCTTGCCGACCGGCATCACTGGGTGCTCGCAGTCGTCAACCGTGGCCATGCCGAATCGAAAGGCGAGATCGATCTGCACCTCGTCTCGACGCTGACGCCGAGTGAGGAGATCGCGGATCTCGTGAAACGCGAGAGCCGTTGGAACTATGCCATCGTGGGCTCCGATCTCGGCGTCTGGGACCACAATTTCCGCACCGGCGAGTTCTATTATTCCGACATATGGAAGGAGATGCGCGGCATCCCGCTGGACGAGGAGATCGACGCGAGCTTCGACGCCTGGATCCAGAACATCCACCCGGAAGATCGGGCCCGGACTTCTATCGCCGTCGAGGGCCAGAGTGCGGGCGACGAGCGCTATCAGATTTTCGAATACCGCGAGAAGCACCGCGACGGCCATTACATCTGGGTCGAATGCCGCGGCTCCGTCGTGGAATGGGACCAGGACGGAAAGCCGCTGCGCGTGGTCGGCACCGACATCGACATCACCCGCCGCAAGAACGACGAAGCAGAGCTGGAGCGGCTTTCCCGCCGGCTGGAACTTGCGCTGGAGGTTTCCCAGATCGGCGTCTTCGAGGCCAATCTCGAAACCGGTTATGCGGAATGGGACGAGAACATCAAGCGCATCTTCGGCCTCGAAGGCACGGAGACGCAGAAACCCTTCTCGGCCTGGGAGAGCATGATCGTTCCGGAGGACCGGGACCGTGCGGTCGCGAAGGCCGATCATCTGGGCGACGGCGACGAAGCCTTTCGCAACGAGTACCGCATCCGCCGGCCGGACGGTACGATCCGCTATATCCGTGCCCGTGCCGCCCCCTTCGTCACCAAGGAAGGCGGCAAGCGCGTCATCGGCGCGAACTGGGACGTGACCGACGACGTGCTGCTGCGCCAGGAGCTGGCGACATCGAAAGAGCTGGCCGAGGAGCGCAACCGGGAGCTCGAAGAGGTCCATGCCCGCATTCGCCACAATGCGCTGCATGACTATCTGACCGGCCTGCCGAACCGGCGCTATCTCGAGGAATTTCTCGAGCGGGAAACCGAACTCGGCGCGCACGACAAGCGTCCGCTCTCGGCACTCCACATCGACCTCGACCGCTTCAAGCAGATCAACGATACGCTGGGCCACGAGGCCGGCGACGTCATCCTCAACGAGGCGGCCAAGGTGCTGCGCAGCCTGATGCGCGGCAATGACTTCGTGGCACGTATCGGCGGCGACGAGTTTGCCTTCGTCTCCCGCGAGATGTCGACACCGAGACGGATCGCGGCCTTGGCCGACCGCATCATCCGTGAACTCTCGAAACCGATCCCCTACAAGGGCCACTTCATCCGCACTGGCGCGAGCATCGGCATTGCCCGGGCCGACGAGCCCGGCATTTCCGGCAAGCAGCTGCTGCTGAACGCCGACATCGCGCTCTACCGCGCCAAGAATCGCGGACGCAACCGGCAGGAATTCTTCTCGCAGGAAACCCAGAACGAGATCATCCACACCAAGCGGCTTTCCGACGAGATCCTGAGCGCGATCGAAAACGGCGAGTTCGTACCCTACTACCAGCCGCAGTTCCACGCGCGGGATCTGAGCATTGCAGGCATGGAAACGCTGGTGCGCTGGAAGCATCCGGAACGCGGCATCATCCCGCCCGCGCAGTTCCTGCCCGTCGCAACCGATCTCGACGTCGTCTCCACCATCGACGGCTTCGTGCTCGAAAAGGCGCTGGTGGATTTCCATCGCTGGGAACAGGAAGACCTCGGCATCAACCGTATCTCGGTGAATGTCTCCGCCCGGAGACTGGATGATCCGCAGCTGATCCGAAAGCTGAAGAGCCTGAAGTTCAAGCCGGGCACGGTGGCCTTCGAGCTGCTGGAATCGATCTTTCTAGATGACAGCGACGAGACGACGGCGCGCACGCTCTCCGAAATCCGCGACCTCGGGATCGAGATCGAGATCGACGATTTCGGCACCGGCCATGCCTCGATCGTCAGCCTGATGAAAATCGCACCGAACATCCTGAAGATCGACCGAGAACTGGTGCGCACCCTGCCCCATTCCGAGGAGCAGCGCCGGCTGATCGCCTCGATCGTCGAGATCGGCAAATCCCTGAACATACGCGTACTGGCGGAAGGCGTGGAGACGCGCGAGCACGTGCTGGCGCTGCAGCAGGTGGGATGCGACATTCTCCAGGGCTATGGGCTGGCGCGGCCCATGCCGGCAGCGGATATTCCGGCATTCCTGCGCGCCCAGCGTTGGCTCGAGGCCTGATCCACAAACGAAAGAGGCCGCCCGAAGGCGGCCCCGTTCCAAGCCATGCGGCTGATTCTCACTCGTCGAAGAGCTGGCGTGCGGCTTCGGCGTAGAATTCCGCGAGCTTGGCAGTCAGCTCTGCTTCGGAAACGGCAACCGATGCGGCGTCGAAATCAGCCTTGACCTTGCGGATCACGTCCTGGTCACCGGCTTCCAGCAGATCGGCGGCAACCACTTCCTTGGCGTAAGCGGCGGCATCGGCCTTGCCGAGCTTTTCGGCAGCCCAGAGACCCAGAAGCTTGTTACGGCGGGCAACCGCCTTGAACTTCATTTCCTCGTCGTGGGCGAATTTGTTTTCAAACGCCTTTTCGCGGTCGTTCATGCCAGTCATCGGGCGATCTCCTGCTTTGCAAGTTCGTTTCGGTTTTCCTCCATTAATCAAATGAGGGTTAAAAGTTCAATTCACCCCGTATGAAATTCAGCGGCGGGCTCCGTATTTTGCTCGAATTGCCATTATCCGTGGTCAACCGCGAGGCTCTGGCGCAGGTCTTGCATAATCCCCTCTATTCGCGGGACCTGCATTGTGAATTGCTTTCTTTTCCTTTATGGGACGCGCTAACAAGATCCATGCGCCCTTGCTGGCGCCCCAATGAAACAGAGACAAGCATCATGAACCGTCGCCGCCGTATTTACGAAGGCAAGGGCAAGATCCTTTACGAAGGTCCCGAACCCGGCACGCTCATCCAGTTCTTCAAGGACGACGCCACCGCCTTCAACAAGAAGAAGCACGAGGTCATCGACGGCAAGGGTGTGCTGAACAACCGGATTTCCGAGTACATCTTCTCCCACCTGAACCGCATCGGCATTCCCACGCACTTCCTGCGCCGTCTGAACATGCGCGAGCAGCTGATCCGCGAAGTCGAGATGATTCCGCTGGAAATCGTCGTGCGCAATGTCGCCGCAGGCTCGCTTGCCAAGCGCCTGGGCATCGAGGAAGGCACGGTCCTGCCGCGCTCCATCATCGAATTCTACTACAAGTCCGATGCGCTGGATGACCCCATGGTCTCCGAAGAGCACATCACGGCCTTCGGCTGGGCGAACCCGGCCGAGCTCGACGACATCATGGCGCTCGCCATCCGCGTCAACGATTTCATGACCGGCCTCTTCCTCGGCGTGGGCATCCAGCTCGTGGACTTCAAGATCGAATGCGGCCGGCTGTTCGAAGGCGACATGATGCGGATCATCCTGGCCGACGAGATCTCGCCCGACAGCTGCCGCCTCTGGGACATCGAGACGCGCAAGAAGATGGACAAGGACCGCTTCCGCGAGGATCTCGGCGGGCTTCTCGAAGCCTATCAGGAGGTCGCGCGCCGCCTCGGCATCATCAATGAAAACGAGCCCGTGCGAGGCACGGGCCCCGTCCTCGTCAAGTAAGAGCAGGGAAGAGAACAGTGATCAAGGCACGTGTGACCGTCACGCTGAAGAATGGCGTTCTGGATCCGCAGGGCAAGGCAATCGAAGGTGCGCTCGGAAGCCTCGGCTTCTCCGGCGTGGGCCAGGTGCGTCAGGGCAAGGTGTTCGACCTCGAACTGAACGAGACCGACAAGGCCAAGGCCGAAGAGGCTCTCAAGGCCATGTGTGAGAAACTGCTTGCGAACACTGTGATCGAGAACTACTCTTTCACACTCTCCTAAAGTGTGAAGCCATGGCCGAGATAACCAACGAGCTGTTGTACGACCTCTTGCTGCAGATTGAGGCCGATCTTTCCGACCTCGCACGTGGCACAAGGGAAATTCGCTCTGATATCGCGGCCATGCATGGTCATGTGAACGTGGTTCGTCAGGACCTCTCGGTGATCCGGGGAATGCTGGAAAGGCAGACGCAGCGACTGGAGCGGATCGATGATCGGCTCGCCCATTCTGCGACGCCGAGAACGGGCATTCCCATGTGCCAGCAGCCGCATTAAGCTGGCGCCGCCGCAAATCAGCCCTCGTGATCCGCTATGTCGGCGTATCGTTCGGACCGAAAAGCCTCTGGAGATTGACCCCATGAAATCCGCCGTCGTTCAACTGCCGGGCCTTAACCGCGACCGCGACATGATCGCTGCGCTGACCAAGATCTCCGGCAAGGCGCCCGTTACCGTATGGCAGACGGAGACCGAAATTCCGGACGTGGATCTGATCGTCATTCCCGGCGGCTTCTCCTATGGCGACTATCTGCGCTGCGGCGCAATTGCCGCCCGCATGCCCGTCATGCAGGCGATCAAGGCCAAGGCCGAACAGGGCGTGAAGGTTCTCGGCGTCTGCAACGGCTTCCAGATCCTGCTCGAAGCGGGCCTTCTGCCGGGTGCCCTGATGCGCAATGCCTCGCTGCGTTTCGTCTGCAAGGAGATCAAGCTCGAAGTGGCGAATGCGGATACCGATTTCACCCGCGCCTATGCCAAGGGCCAGATCATCCGCTGCCCCGTCGCCCATCACGACGGCAACTTCTTCGCCGATGCCGAGACGCTGAAGACGATCGAGGGCAACGGTCAGGTCGTGTTCCGCTATGCGGATGGCACCAACCCGAACGGCTCGATGAACGACATCGCAGGCGTGATGAACGCCAAGGGCAACGTGCTCGGCATGATGCCGCACCCGGAAAACCTGATCGAGGCCGCGCATGGCGGCAATGATGGCCGCGGCATCTTCGCCTCCGCCCTGGACGTGATCGCTGCCTGATCGACGGTCTGCAGCCTGCCCGGCCAGGTTCTCCCGGCCGGGCGTGAAATGCTCGATACCATCAGAATTCCATCAGGAGCCCGCCATGTCCGCACTCGCCCGCCGCGCCAGCCTCGGCCTCGCCCTCGGACTGACGGCCCTGCTGGTCGCGTCCTGCGCACCGAAGGCGCCAGCGCCGCAGCCCTCGGTTTCGCGTGCAGCCCTGCCGATGATGGAGCGCGTGGCCCTCGGCGCTAATGCCTGCTGGTTCAAGTCGGGAGATGCGAGCTTCAAGCCCTATCGCCTGGCCCCGGAGCTCAATTCCTTCTCGGGCCGCCCGCGCATTCTGGTCGTCAAGGCGCACAGCCCGGAAT
>CAMFHT010000040.1 GCA_945952245.1 uncultured Rhizobium sp.
GCTCTCGGACAACGCAGGCCGCTGTGCATCCTCAACGAGCACGGATACGACAAACTGGCCTGGCCCGATCTGCAGCGGCCCGATCAATCCTTCGACCGCTCCCGCCCCGGATTTGTCGAAGCTGCATTCAACCTCGCCACTCGCCCTCGCCAGCCTGTCCCCGGAAAGCGTATAGACCAAGAGATGACAGCGCAGCGCAGTCATCGTCCCAACTGGCCCCGCCAAGCAAACTCGCGCCCTGATCTCCTCGCCGACCTGCAATCCTCCACTCTCCTCCCCTGCCCGAGAAAGAGAGACGTCTGTGATCCGCACACCAGGCTGACCGGGAAAGCGATGGATCTCCGCATCGCCCCCGAGCCTTTCGACGACGCCCTCACCAGAAAGTTCGCTGATGGGCTCGGCCGCGCGCACGTGCTGCTCGACAAAATCAGTCCTGAGCATCGCGGGGAGCGAGAAGGGATTCAGGCTCTTCGGTGCCGCAGCCCTGGCACCGGCGCCTGCCCTCGCGAGATCGGCCATTTCCTGTTCGTACTCAGCCAGGATCGGCGTAGCTTCTCCATCGCGATGGACATGCCCGTCACGCAGCCAGATCACACGCTCGCAGAACTGCTCGATCAAATCCGTGGAGTGCGAGACCATGATCATCGTGCAGCCCGATCCGATCAGCCGCTTCATCCGATCAGCTGACTTGGCGGCGAAATAGCCGTCGCCCGCCCCCAAAACCTCATCAATCAGCAAGATGTCGGGATGAAAAGCCGTTGCGACCGCAAATTGCGTGCGTGACTGCATCCCGAGCGAATAGGTGCTGTATGGCTGGTCAAGATATTTTCCAAGCTCGACGAACCGAATGACGTCATCAATCGCGGCGGCATAAGCATCGCCGTGAAGGCCGTAATACTGCAAGGTCGCGTCGATGTTCTGCCGGCCGGTGAATTCGGGGTGAAAGCCGATACCCGTCGACATCAGTGCCTGCACCGAACCATGAACGTCAATGCAACCATCGGTTGGCGCAAGGCTGCGGGTTATCAACTTCAGCAACGTCGTCTTGCCGGCGCCGTTGCGCCCAATCAACCCGATGCGCTCCCCTCGGGCAAGATCGAAAGTAACGCCTGCGAGCGCGGTGAATTCCGGAACTTCACGACGGGTGAAAAACGGCAGGTCTCGCAGGCCAAACTGATGGGCAACCATTTGACGCGCGTTGCGAAACATCTTGTAGCGCTTCGTTACGCCGCGCGCGCTGATCGCAATTGATCTGCCTGATTGAATCACGGGAACGAAATCCTGCGTGTTGACGCGGCCTCGCGGACCAGGCTGGCCAACCACCACTTAACTCCGGCTGCATCCGGAATAGCACGTTCAGGATGCCACATGATCCCCAACCAAGGCAGCGTCCGATGATATGCACCTTCGATGGTTCCGTCAGGCGCCGTCGCGGCTTCCTCCAGCAAGGCAGCCAGACCCGCACGAACAATACCGTAGTCGTGGTACGAATTCACCTCGGCGAAGGCACCTGCGCGCGAACGCGTCGCGTGCGAGCAAGCGACGTGCCCATACACCGGGCTCAGCGTTCCGCCCAGATAGACGTTCATGAACTGGAAGCCGCGACAGACCCCCAGGACGGGCGTTTCCGTCTCCTTTGCCCAATCGAGCAGTGCCGTCTCCGTCGCGTTCCGCTCAGGGGCATAGCCGGCATTGTCAGGCATGACGCCATTGCCTCCGCTGAGAATAACCAGAGCGGGCTTCAGCCGCCGGGCAAGAGAAAGCGCCGTTGCCGGATGGTTGGGCAGAGGGACGACGTCGCACCCGGCGGCGTCCAGCAGAGAGAACCAGTTCTGATCGAGCGCGTCGCGGCGCTCACCATAGCTTGGAACAACGTCGACACGCTGCGTGATGACGATGAGCGGGCGCTGCAACAAACTCATATCGCCAAAATCTGCTGCTTCTG
Organism: uncultured Rhizobium sp.; assembly: GCA_945952245.1. Lineage (GTDB taxonomy): Bacteria > Pseudomonadota > Alphaproteobacteria > Rhizobiales > Rhizobiaceae > Gellertiella. Next base: position 1,946 of record CAMFHT010000040.1, read on the forward strand.
GCAATCGAGTTCCACCTGTCGCGCTTTCGCGAGCCGCTGGTAGTGCTCGGTCCCAATGCCGATCGCGGCCGGCAGCCCGAATTCGGCGCATCGAATCGCCATATGGGAATTGGCGCCGCCAAAAGCTGTGATCAAACCGGCAATCCGGCGAGAGAACAGCCATTCATAGCCGGGGTCAGCGCGTTGAATGAGCACGACCGTTCCTTCCAGCGACTGCTTGCTATGTCCAGTCTCGTCGAGCACGCGAAGCGGCGCCGACACATTACCTGAACCGACGAAGTTGGCCCGAACCTGCGGCGCTACGAAGGCATAGAAATCCCCGCGCGCCTCGATCAGCGGCGGGAGGATCATCGAGGCATGAATGCGCGCGCGCGCCTTGTTCGCCGCAGCAATCCTGCGCAGCGCCTCTGGGCCCGCATCGACGCCGAGGAGAACGCGCTCGATGTCACCGTAGTCGAGGAAAGACAACTCCTCTCGCGAGAGGCCGTGCCGTGCTCCGTAAGCCGCGATGCTCTCCAGCACCGCCCACAGCGCACGCGTGAAGACGAATTTCGCATATTCCCGGCCCGTTATGGCGTGGCGCATGAAATCGAGCAGCGCATCCGGCGCAATATCGAGGCCGATCTCCGGCAGGGCGCTCGCAAGCGCCGCGCGTTCTGTATTGGTCCAGGCAAAGCCGTCATCGGCGGTCTCGACATGCGGCACATCGACGAGGGGGCGCAGATAGCGCTCCGGCGCCTCGGCATAGCTCTGCGATGTGATGTCGTAAGTGCCCGGGCGCAGGTGGCCGCAGCGTCGAACGAAATCATCGAACGACATCGCGCCGCTCGCCGTGGCCCCGGCATCGTCGGCGAGCTGATGGCTGACCGTACGGATCGAGCCGAGCAGCTCTTCGACGCGCTCCGCGGTGAGGATTCCTCGTGTAACAGCGGTGCGGAGCAGGCTTATGGCCACGAAAGCGCAGCGTGCCAGATGCGCGAAAGGAAGAACTCCCTCGACCCGGCAGCGTGCCAGAATCCCGCGCAAAGCGTCCAGCCGCGGGAATCCGCCGGGCATGGCGGCATCGAGCTCTGCCTCGTAACGGCGGATGGCCACCCAGGCCTGCTGCTCGACGCGCAGCGCATTCGCGTTGATATCGGCATAGGCCGCCCGCAGAACCGCAATCTCATCCGCACCGAAGCCGGCCGGATGGAAAAGGGCCTCGTTCCATCGCGAGAAGTCGAAATCCAGGCAGGTCGGCACGATCTCGAATTCGACCTTGTCGTGGGCTTCGGGCCTGGCTGAAAGGCGCTCCAGGGCTGCCTCGATCAAGCGCGCCGCCAATGCATCGGGCACCGCTGCCGGGACGAATGAATTGAAGCTGGCTCGCACGTCGACATAAGCATGGCCAGCGAATAGCCGCATCAACGGGACTCCTCGCAGGTCCCGATAGCCGAATTCGCGCCGCTGTGCGGACCAAGCATCGTCCATCACCAGCGCTCGGTAGAGCGAGGCGGCAAGCGGACGCGGCACGATTCCGATGATCTCGGCAGGATTCCAGTCTGGCATGACGCCGTAGATCGATCGCTGGCCGAGCACCGGGGGAACCGGCCGCGAAAGCTCGTCGTAAAGAGCCAAGGAGGCGTCGCGTTCAGCATTCAGGCGGGTGTCGTCCTCACGACTGCGATCGTGCTGAACGGCCAGCGGCCGCACCTGCAGCAGATGGACCACGCCGTCGGAGCTGATCGCAAACTCAAGATCGAGCGTGTCGAGATCGAGGAGATGTTCGACTTCCTGGGTCGCGGCCAGCAGAGGCGCGATGAAAGCCGGCTCCTGCGGGATACGTTCTAGCCCGCGATGCACATAGGCGATGCGGGTCTCGTCGCCGCCGCCAGTCACGATGTCGGTCCGCGAATCCAGACTGTAGTTGAGCACGTAATAGGGTGCGCCCTGGTCGAGCGTCCGAGTGAAGATAACGCCGCTGGCAACCACGTCAGCCACCATCGGTTGCACGAGCACCTGATGCTCCGGCGCATCGTCGTAGGAGGCGATCACCGAGCTGACTGCTTCCTCCAGCGCTGGAGGGTTGCTGGCGACATTGAGGCAAGAGCGAAACTTACCTGCCTGGCTGGCTTCGAAACTGTCCTCGCCGACAGCGCTCGATCGGACGGCAAGGACCTGCTCAGGGAAAGTACGCATGACTTCGGCGACAACCGCTGCCGGCTCGTGCTGCCAGCGGCGAACGCGGAAGCTGACCTGCGGCGCTACGCGCGAGAGTCTGACCCGCGTCCCCAAACGGGCGAGTGTCTGCGCCTTGGATCCGAACAGGAACCGCGCCAGCGCACCCGGATCGTCAAGATCCGTCCAATCACCTGCAACATCGACCAGGCGCATCGGTATGCCCGCGATGCGGAGCTCTTCGAACAGCGCTCCCAGATGCCCACGCTGCAGGCTTTTCGGCTTGCGCTCGCGCAGGGCCCTGATCGCCGGAACCAACGCCAGGGGAACCCAGGCCAATCCGACGAGATCAACCTCTTGCGCCGATGACCCATCGGCGTTGGCAGCCAACGCGAAACGCCTCAACCCACCGTGTCCGTCGAGTTCGACGATCTCGCGGTTCTTCCGGCGTGGTGCGGAATGGCTGCTATCGACGGCAATCGCGATTGCATCGCCCGCATCCGTCAGGGCGCTCAGCACTCGCGGTCGATAAAGGATATCAGCATACGAGATCAGCAAGTCATGCTCGGGAGCAAGGCCGCACAGGAACAGCGACTGCGCCGCTCCACTGCTCTGCCATTTCCGATTCACCACGAGCTTCACGGACAATGGAGCTTCAACGTCGTCGGAACCATAGCCAACAACGAATTCAACGCTGCCTGCCATCGAGCGCAGGGCAGCGAGCTGCCACTCCAGCGCATTCATCCCCGGCCCAGCCTTCCGGCGAGCCGACGGCGTCACACCACCCAGCGGGCGCCCGGCGCCCAATATGACAGCCTGCGTAGTCTTCATGCCGACGTGCCTTCCGATATCTGCGTCAGCACATGGCGAACAAGCCGCGGGTGCATCCAGAAAAAGGAGCGCCCGGCATCGGGCTGCTGACGCACGCTCGCCAAACCATCGAGCGGAGCGCCGCCCGCTGCGGCGACGACATCGAGTAGCGTCATGGCGCGAAGGTGGGGGTCATAGGCATGCAGCAGAGCCCGGTAGGCAAGATCCGGCTCACGCGCGAACATGCCGGCCAAAGCGGGGAAATGCGGCGCCTCGAACTCGCGCGTCAGAATGATGTCACCCGTATCGATGCCGGCGTTCATGTAGAAGCAGCTCATGCCAGGCTTGCCGCGCGTCAGAAGTGACCAGAAGAGACAATCCGACCCCTTAACCTCCGGCACGACTCCCGGGTGAATGTGCAGGATGCGCTGTCCGGCCTGCTCAAGCACCGCCGGAGGCACACGGCCACCGTTGGTATAAAGAAATACCGAGCGCCCCTCACGCGCCAAGCGGCGATGAAGGTCCGGATCGTCGAAGTTCTCGGCAACGAAACGCTCAAGCTTCTCGGCATGGGCGGCGAAATCGAAAGGCTCGAAATACTTAACCTTCACGGGCAGGCTCGCCTGCACCTTTTCGCACAGCTCCCGGAACTCCGGCGCGTGGTCGCGATCCGGCAAGCGGATTCGCTGCTTGCGAAGGCTCGCCACGAAGCGCCCCCACCGCAGTGCCAGCCCACGGGTAGGCTCGTGAGGGCCGATGAAATCTACGAGTAATATCTTGCGGACCTTGTAGCCGTTGGCAGCCAGATAGGTCAGATAGGTCCGGCTTGTCGCGCAAAAGCGATCCGCGATGACACACAGGTCGAGAGTCTTCATCGGTGCTCTCCGAGCAGATCGTCGAGCAGCTTCGCCAAGCCTTCCGGCAGACGGAATTCCGGTGTCGTCAAGATACCCCAGTCGAGCTTCAGCACCGTGTTGATCCACTTCCAGTCCTCGCGGGACAGGCCGTGATGGAGGAATGCTGCAGCTAGGACTTCCACGTATTCCGGTGCGATTGGCGCGATTTCGAGCGGCTTGCCCAGTTCTCCTGCATACCCGCGGCACAGCTTGCGAGCGACCTCGACCTTCTTCGCCAGCTTCTCCATGGTCCGTACCTGAACCGGGTCGAGCGAATCCGGCGAAAGGCCCGCGATGAATACCTCCGTCGCAAAACCCTCGCTCCCCTGAGGAACCGGCAAAGCCCTTATCGATCTTTGCAGCAGCTCCGCACTGCGGCTTACGAGGCCGTCACGCATCATAGATCGACCTTAGGCGCCCCTCGCGATACGCCGCTTCGTAAGCTTCCAGATCGGCAAGACTGTCGACCTCGAGCCAGCCGTTGCTGGTAAAGGCAGGACCTACATCGAATTGTGCCTCGATCAGCAACTGGACGAAGGTCGTCATGAACATGTTGGCCTTGTCCTTGCCCAGGTAGGGGCCCAGGGTATCCAGCCCGTCATAGAACGCGCAGATCTTGGGCTGAACGGAAGCCGTAAGCTTGATCAGGCCGATATACTGGCCCTCGATATCGGCAAGAGACGACGGTTTGCCACCCAGTTCGGCAAGACGACCGTCCGGCCCGATCCTCAGCGTTTCCGCGTCGGCAAGCGGATCCTCCATCCGCAGTGACCAGAGGGCGTGCCAGCCACGATCCACCACCACCGAAATCTCGTGACGCGCAGCCATCAGACTTGCCAGGACGCGCGCCTCGAAGACGATATCGCCGTAGACGATGAGGAGGTCGCGCTTGCCGTCGAGCAAATGGCGCGCGGCAAAAAGCGAGGAGACCATATTGGTGCGGGCATAATCCGCGTTGACGACGTGATCGAGCCCAGGCAGGCGCAGCATCTCGGCCATATGCCCGGCGACGATGGTGGCTTCGTCAACACCTGCTCCCGCCAGCACCTCACGCTGCCGCGCGAGAAGCGAGCGCCCGAACAGGTCGGTCAGGCATTTGGGATGGTTGTCGGTCAGCGGCCGCAGCCGTGAGCCAAAGCCCGCAGCGAGAATCACGGCGCGTGGTGCGGACTGGCTCATCCGTTGACCTCCGGAATGTCGTTAGCGAGGAGCGCCAGCACCCGCTCGCCGATACGAGGCTCTTCATACAGAAAATCGGCCAGAACGTCTGGTCCGAGCGAGCCCGCTGCGGCAAGACGTCCAAGGCCATCGAGGATGGCTTGCGAGCCGGTTTCAACCACGAGGCCAAGGCGCTCGCGAAAGTCGATTTCCGCGGCAGGCTGCCCGAGCGCCCCCCAGCCGGGATTGAGTATCTTGCGCGGCCCATCGACGAACAGGCAGGGCCGCTGTCGCAGCGCAGCGAATTCCAGAGCGAAACCTGAATAATCCGTGACGAGCGCATCGGCTGTCCAGAGCGCCGCGGAGCCTCCGGTGGATCTCTCCACACTCACGCGCGGATCTTCGACGAACCGCTCCAGAATGGAGTCGAGCAGGCCGTCCGGTGAGAAGAAGAAGCTGGGATGCGGGCGCAGCGTCACGTTCCAGCCAGCCCCGACAAGGTGCTCGGTCAACGACAGCCCAATGAGGTTCAGCAGGTTGTTCTCGCCCCAGGAAGGCGCGATCAGCACATGCTTGCCCGCAGGCGTCTCGACGGCTGGTGCCTCCTCCCGCATCACGTCGAACTTGCCGTAGCCGGCAGGGAAACTCAGACGGCTGCCCAGACCGTTCGCACGGCCGAGGATCTCGAATTCGCGGGCATGGTGCGGCCCCGCAGCGAAAAGCGTGTCACAGCCGTCGAACGCATTCGGTTCGTAAATGACGTGCAGGCTCGCCAGCGAATGCGGCATGTGGATAAGGCGCACGAGGCTTTCCCCGAAATAGCCGCGCGGTATGCCGCTCGACGCCGTCACCACGACACGACAAGCCAACGCCTGCAGGCTCGCAACGCTCGGCGCCCATTCAAGCGGGATGCCCGCGCGTGCATAGCGAGCCGCGAAATCTAAGGGCCAGCCATCGCGGTCGTTGGAGACGATGAGGCGCGTAGCAAAACCCGCCCTTCGCGCGGCAAGAGCCGAACTGCGTACCCAGATTTCATCGATCCAGGTCGAACAATAGAAGTCCACGCACCGCTCGCGCGAACGGAAGCGGCCACGCAACTTGTCGATCAGCGAGCCGAGCATCGACCTACCTGCGTTGCATCAAGTAAAGCTCGCGCGTGTCACTGTCCGTCATCTTATGAAAACCATCGAACGCGAACAGGCGTTTCGCACCTTCCATCGCCGCATAGAACTCTGGATTGCCGACGTCGTTGCAATGTGTCTCGAAAATCATCATCCCGCCGGGCTTCAGATAGCTCGCCATACGGGCCATGTGATCGTCGATCGAGACGCGATAGTTGTTGTCGTCAGTCCAATGGGTCGCGAAGGAAAACACGACATCGAAGACCGGCCCCGGATCGTAATCCTGCAGGCGGCCTGCACGCAGTTCTACAAGATCGGCAACCCGCAAATGCTCTGCAGCAAGCTGCCCGATCTCGATCATGTAGGGATTGATATCGATTCCTGTCGTCTGGCAGGCAGTGCGGTAGCTTGCGAGGATACCGATAAAGCCGCAGTTGCAGCCGATGTCGAGCACGCGGTCACCAGACCTAATGAACCTCCGCAGCTCGTAGTCGTCAAAACGATAATCGGTCAGACGATCCCCGAATATTCCAGCCATTCCCATTCCCTGGTAAGGCTGACCGAAGAAATACTTGTAGGCGCTCCCATCGGCTCTATAGCGAGCTAGGACCGCGCGAATCTTGTCCTGCAGCGCATACTGACTCACGATGAAATCATGATCCGAGGTATATCGGCCGTCTGGATAAATCAGCCGCAGGCTGATTCGAGCCTGCGCAAGGAAATACAGGCCGACCCTATTGAGCCAAGCAGACAAGCGCACGACCTTCGGCCAATGCGCACGATTGCCGACCAGCCGACGAGCGATGAAGTCCGGAATGATGTTCATGGAGACGCAGGTACCTGTTCCGAGACCGTCCCATCTGACCCACTCGAAACAGCCGACCAGGCGCTCGAGTGATGGATGAGATAGGAGGTCTCGTCCTCTTCATTGATACGCAGCTTTAGTGCGTGAGCCAAAACATCGAAACGAACATCCGCGCCATGGCGGCTGGAGCGCTCGAGCTGCAGGTCGTACACGGAAAACGACAGCAGATATTCGCCACGCGTGAGCGGCAACGCCGGGATCGTGAAACGCACATGGTGCATTTGCCCGATATCGAGGGAAAAACGGTCGACATCATTCTCGATGCGCCCGATCCTCACGCCCCGCGGCGACCAGAAAGTCACCAAATAGCGACAGGCGAAATGACCGGCCTCCTCCGCGATGAGGTCGATATCGATCTCCAGTCTCTCGCCGGGCGTGAAATCCACCTTCTGCCGGGCACCGTCACCCAGGCCGAGCCGGTCGATCTTGACGCCTGAATTGGCCGGCCATCGGAAAACTTCCCGGCCATCGCCAAGCCGGGTCAGCATTGCCTGTCCCGCATCCACCGAAACGCTCTCGCCGGCTTCCACAGCGCCATCCCGCGCTGACTTCCGGTCGGCGAAGAGATCGAACTGCTTCACCGGCAAATCCAGTTTGTAAGCCAGCGTCCGCCGTTCCAGGAACACATCATAGGCGTTGCAGACATCGAGGGCTGGGCCATCCATGACCACATGCCCCTCCTCGATCCAAATGCAACGCTCGCAGAAATGAAGCACCTGCTGGGTAGCATGGGAGACTAGCAGTAGCGTGCAGCCGGACAGGGCAAGTGCCTCCATCCGTTTGGCGGATTTCTGAAGGAAATAGCTGTCGCCTGCGCCGAGCACCTCGTCGATGACGAGGATATCGGGCCGGATCGCGGTTGCAGCGGCGAACTGAAGTCGAGACGACATGCCCGCCGAATAGGTCTTGAACGGCTGCAGCAGATGGTCGCCGAGTTCGCAGAAACTGACGATATCAGCATAGGCTTCTTCCAGCGCGGCCGGCGGCAGCTTGTTGTAGTTCAGCGAAGCACGGATGTTCTGCGCACCCGTAAACTCGGGGTCAAAGCCGAGACCGGTCTGCAACAGCGAATGCACTTCTCCCTTGATCTCGATCTGGCCGCGAGTCGGTGCGATGCTGCCCGTGATGAGCTTGAGCAGGGTTGTCTTGCCGGCGCCGTTGCGGCCGACGATACCGACGCGTTCCCCGGCAGCTATATCGATCGAAACGCCTGCGAGAGCATGGTGGAGCTTGATCTTGGGGCGCAACACCTGAGGCAGACGGCTGAAGAAGCCCATCTGATCGAGCGCGCGCTGGCCTGGATTCTCGTAAAGCGGATAATCCTTGCCGGTCTCGCGCAACCGGATGATCGCGCCGGGATCAGGCATAGTCGTAGAATGCGAATTTGGCTTTCTGGAAGATCCAGTAGCCAGCGAGGAAGGTGGTCAGCGCGAGCGTCGCGATGGCGCACAGATGCCATGGGCTCGGCCAGCGATCGAAGACGATCAGAGCCTGATAGGCAAGCACGTAGTGAGCAAGCGGGTTCAGCCGAACGACCGGAGCCAGAGCGGCCGGAACCATCTCCACCGTGTACCCGATCGGCGTAATGATCAGCAGCACCGTCGTGACGTATTGCAGGATGTGCTGGATGTCCCGGACGAGGATCGTCAGCAGCGACAGCACCCACGCGATGCCGCACATGAACATGATCTGGAACAGGACGAGCACTGGAACCAGGACCAGTTTCCAGCCGCCCTGACCGAAGATCGGCGCCAGAATCATCAGCGCCGTCATGCCGAAAACCAGCGCTGGACAAGCGGTCAAGACGGCGCGGACCGGCAGTAGCTCGGCCGGAAAAACGGCGTTCACCAGCACCTGCTTGTTCTTCAACACCGCATTGGTTCCAGCCGCGAGCGAATTGCCGAAGGTCGTATAGGCGGCTAGCCCCGTCGAGGTCAGGAAGACGTAGTCGACAGGCTGCAACCCGGGCAGGCGCACGCGAAAGATCAAGAGATAAACCGCCGCGTAGATCACCATCAGCAACAGCGGCGCCAGGAAAATCCACGACATGCCGAGCACCGAGCCGGCATAGATGCTGCGCATCTCCAACAGCAACGTTCCGAACAGGATCGAGCGATGCCGCCAGATCGTTCGGAAAGGATCTAGGACGAGATTCAAGGCTTTCCTCTATCCAATGCAAGCTGGCCCGGTTCAACGTCCGAGCTCGGAAGCGTCCCAGAAATCAGAGAAAAGGCTGCCGCTGCAGGCGCGATCTCGTATCCGATAGCATCAGGCTTGTCGAGTGACAGCAAAATATCGGAAGCCCTTAGACGGCGACGCCGAACCTGTCGACCCAACGCCCGAAGCATAGGATCCGCCAGGGCGAGGTCGAGAATGGCAGGCTTCCGTCGAGCACGCGATCGACCATAGTTAACGCTTTCGCCCCATCAAAAATATCCGGGAAACGCTCGATCGTGCGCCGGCACTCGGCACGAACCTGCTCCTTCAGCTCGCCGCGGAACCAACGTTGTTCGGGCGTGGGAAAGCCTAGCTTGTCCTGACGGTTCTGCACGCTTTTCGGGAGAACGTTCTCCATCGCCCGCCGCAACAGAATCTTGGTCTCGCCATCGACAACCTTGTGAAGTCCGCCGAGCGCGATCGCAAACTCTACCAGGCGATAGTCGAGAAACGGCACGCGCGCCTCGATCGAATGCGCCATCGAGTTCCGGTCCTCGAAATGCAGCAGCATCGGAACGCTGGTATTCAAAAGCTGCTCGGAACACAGATGACCGAGCGGCGTCGCATGCTTTGGCCGCGGTGCATTTGTCGCGGCATGATAGGATGCGAGGTCGTCGTTCAACAAAGCGGCCGTGATCCAGATGGGCTCCGCCTCGACCTTATTGGTGAAGGCTCGGACCAGGGGAAGCAGCGGCTGGAACTGCGGCGCCGATGCGGCCGCCAGGAGCATCAACCTGTCGACCGTCGTATTGTGACGCCGCCGCATCGCCTTCAGGTCGCTCCAGAACAACCCCATGTCGCCACGTTCGACATGCCCCGCCAATACCGCTCCGAAGGTCGTGTGATAACCGGCAAGCGTCTCATCCGCTCCCTGCCCGTCGAGCATCACAGTGATGTGCTGGGCATGAGCTTCCTTAAACACCGACCATTGCGCGAAGATCGAGGTCGAACCGAAGGGCTCGTCCTGATGCCAGATCATGTCATCGACCGCGCTCCACAGATCGGCACTTTGCGGGCGAACAACATGACTCTCATTGCCACATTGCTCGATCACAGCCTTGGCATAGCTCCATTCGTCCAGGCCGGGATCGTCGAAGGCACAGGTAAAGGTGTGATGGCCAAGACCGGTATCGCCGCCTCGGACCTCGTTCGCGAGACACACGATGGTGGAGCTGTCCAGCCCACCCGACAGGCAGGACCCGACGGAGACGTCTGCACGGAGCCGCAACTTGACGGAATCACGCATCAATGCATCGAAGCGCTCCACAGCCTCGTCGAGGGATGGCGCAACGGTGTCCGGAGTCGGCATGTGATACCAGCGCTTGACGGCGAGCCGCTCTCCGGGCTGCCACCTGCCGAGATCGAGATGAACGAACTCGCCACCCCGAAACTGCCGGACCCCGCCGAAGAATGTTTCGGCAGTGTGGTCGATGACGCCGGACAGGAAGAAATCCCGCAGCCTCGGCCGATTGAGGACTGCCCTGAAACCAGGCAATGTCGAGAACTGTTTGATCTCGGAGGCGACCGCGAAACCCTGCTCGGTCTCATAGAGGTAAAGCGGCTTCACCCCGAAGCGATCGCGGGCCAGCAACAGCCGGCATTCCTGCTTGTCGTAAAGCGCGAAGGAAAACATGCCGTTGAACTTCTGCAGGCAACTTTCGCCCCAGAAAGCATAAGCGGCCAGAATGACCTCGGTGTCGGTCAGCGTGCGACAATGCCTGCCGTAATCGGCGAGCTCTTCTCGCAATTCGCGGTAGTTGTAGATTTCGCCGTTGAAGACGATCCAAAAGCGGCCATTCTCATGTTCCAGCGGCTGAAGCCCGGTCGCGCCGGTTGCGATGATCGCAAGCCTGCGGTGGCCGAAGGAGAGCCGTCCGGCCGGAGTCGCGAAGTCGCGCCAGCCGTCACCATCGGGGCCGCGGTGCGCAATGATGTCAATCGCAGCGCGCGATGCGTCCAGATTGATCGAAGTCCAAATACCACACATGTCCGAAGCCGTTTCGTCAGTTGCCGCGACGTGCTCTCAGCCGAGCAACTTCTTCAAGGCCGCGCGTTGCGCCCTGAACTCGTCGGCCGGGACAGCCGGAGACCCCATGACGGTCATTCCGTCAGGCACGTTCTTCACCACCACAGCGCCAAGCCCGACGGTCGCACGTGCACCGATCTTGGCCTGGTTCATGACGATCGCTGCGGGCGCCAGCCAACCCTGGTCCCCCACCACGGCGCTGCCGCCCACCATACTTTGCGCGATCACCGCGGCGTGGCGCCCAATCACCACATTGTGGGAAATATGGCACTGGTTGTCGATGCGAGCACCCGAGCGGATCAGCGTATCGCCGAGTGTGCCGCGATCAATCGACGTATTTGACCCGATCTCGACATCGTCTTCGATGACGACGCCGCCGATATGGGGAAACTTCTCCAGCTCGAAATCCTCGTTGCGTTCATAGCCGAAGCCGTCCGCCCCGATCACCGTGCCGCTATTGACGGTCACGTCCGCGCCGATGCGTACATCGTCCAGCAATGTCACATTAGGGTACAGAATCGAGCGAGCCCCGACGACGCAGTTTGCGCCGATGAAGCAATTGGCCCCGACGCTGGCCGTGTCGTCGACTTGCGCCGTCCGATCGACGACCGCACGCGGATGAATGCCCTGTGCGGGACGCGGCCGGGAGAAGAACTGCCGCACGGCCCGCATGAATGCGAGCCGCGGATTATCGGTAACGAGGCAGCTGATGTCGTCCCCCAGCAACGCATCGGCATGAGCTGCCGAGCAGATCAACCCCGTACCGATCAAGCTTGCCCGGACTTCGTCGATTCGGACGAAGCCGGGCTTGAGATAGGTCAGGGCTCCCGCCTGCGGCGCATTCGCCGGACGCGCCGCGCTCAGCGGCCGACTTTCGTCGCCGGCTACGCGGGCGACGAGAGTGCCGAGCGCATCGGCCACATTCCGTACCGTGATCGTCATGCCGCCCTGCCGCTCAGATCTGCCCATCAGACGAAGATGCGAATTGTTTCGTAGCTCTCCGCGAATTCGGTGCTTGCCTGCACGCCACGAACCCTGGCGAGCGATTCCAGCACTTTCTCACCGTGATAAGCACGAACCGACTGGGTCTTATAGCGGCTCCAAGCCCGAATTTTGGCTTCGATATGCCTCTGCTCAACCCGGACCAGCATGTCGAGATGCGAGTGCATATGGTTCCACGGGAATTCATACCCGATGATGCTGCAATGCTTGAAGGCACGGACAGCTTCATTGGTCAGCGTCGCATGATCCTGGTGGATGTCGTCGCGACTGGCGACCAACACTAGCCCTGGATCGATCTCCTTGCGCAAGCGAACCAGCGTTTCGAGAATATCCTGGCGATGCTGCGGAAAATGCCTCACCGGGAAATCGAACCCTTGAATGCGCTCACGCTCGATTCCGAGTTCCGAGCAGCTCTCGTAGCATTCCTCGATCAGAAGATCCGGGTTGAACCCGAGCGCCTTTGTGCTCTCCGCACAATTCGAGAAATAGCAATAATGAACCGGCTGCTGACGCTCAGTCAGCATGCTGACCAGCGCGCCGCAACCGATCTCGTCATCAGGGTGTGCGCAGAGCACGAGAGTGGGCGAATTCGGACTCAAGAGCTGCAAGGCTGTACTCCACGGAACTGCCACATCGGCAGTTGGTCGACGATCGAGGCTCGCGCCGGTCAACGCGAGCGATAGCGTGGTCGCGTATTAGCCGCAACGACACTTTCAGAGCGTCGCCCCGGTTCGCTCGCCCCACATCCCGAGATTCACGATTCGCCAGAGCGTGAAATCCAGCGGGCGCACGCCCTCGAACATTTCCTTGGCCAACGACCTGACACCGCTGGCATTCATCAGCCCGGGATAGCGCGCCAAGGTCTTCTCGATGCCGTCCTCGACCAGGCCGCGCAAGGGGCCCCGGAACCAGATCTGCTCCGGTGTCGCGAAACCGAGCTTGTCGCGCCGCTCGCGCACGGCTTCGGGCAGGATGCCCTTCATCCCTCGGCGCAACACCCGCTTGGTGTCGCCGCCGACGATCTTGTGGTCGTTGCCCAGCGCCAGGCTGAATTCGACCAGGGGGTGGTCGAGGAACGGGACCCGCGCCTCGATCGAATGCGCCATGGAGTTGCGATCCTCCCAGTGCAGCAGCATGGCGAGGTTGGAACCATAAGTGAGCGTCATGCACAGGGAACGAATATCGGTCACCGGCGGGAGGCCGAGCTCATCACTTGCAAGCTGCAGTGCGGTCCGCGGATTGCCGGACTCGCGCAGGAGTGCCGTCCCGAGCCAATCATGCTCGGCCAGCGCCCGATGCTGGCGGCGCAGCCTGCCGATCACGCCGGGCGGCAACAGCCGCAGCAACTGAAGGCGCATCTGCTCGGAAACCGGCGTGCCGTGATAGCGCTTGCGCTCGACCATCGTGCGCAGCAACTGCCGAAACCGCCACTGCCGCGTCAAGCTGGCCATGTAGTAGGAAAAGCCGCCGTGATAACCCGATAGCTGCTCGTCAGCGCCCTGCCCGTCGAGCATTACCTTAACGCCGACGCGACGCGCTTCCTCGAAGACACACCATTGCGCGAAGATGGAAGTCGAACCGAAAGGCTCGTCCTGATGCCAGGTGATGTCGGAGGCGCGCTGGAAGACATCCTCAGCTTTCGGGAAAACGAAATGCGGCACAGTATGGGCGTGGGAAACGACCATGTCCATGAACGGCTTTTCGTCGACACTCTTCTCGGCATAGCAGGCCGAGACCGTGTTGACCTGCGCGCCTCCAGCTCCCGAGCCCATCATACCGGACATCAGGCAGACGATCGCCGAGGAATCGAGGCCGCCCGAGAGGCAGGAGCCGACCGGCACGTCGGATCGCAGGTGCAACCGAACGGCTTCGGTCAACAGCTCGCGGAAACGATCCGCAGCGTCGCCTTCTGAAATCGAGAGCTCGCCCGCCGCCGCAGGGTACCAGCGCCGCGGATTGACCGCGACCGGGCCATGCCCGCTCGCGTCAATCATGACGCACTCGCCGCCGCGTAGTTGCCTGACCCCCTCGAACATCGTCTCCGAGGTGTGATCGGAAATGCCAGAGGCCAGAAAATCATGGACTCGGGCGACATTCATCCGGCCCGAAACGCCGGGCAGGCCGAGCAATTGCTTGATCTCGGAGCCGAACGCCACGCCACGCGGCGTCGTCACCACATAGAGCGGCTTGATGCCGTAGCGGTCGCGGGCCGCAAAGAGCTTCCGGTCCCGCTCATCCCAGATCAGGAACGAGAACATCCCGCGCAACCGCGGCAGCACATCCTCGCCCCAGAGCATGTAGGCGCGCAGAAGCACCTCCGAGTCGGATTCGGAGACGAAGATTTCGCCCTTCGCCCCCAGCTCCTCGCGCAACTCCACGTAATTATAGATCTCGCCGTTGAAGACGAGCCAGTAACGGCGCGACGCATCGCACATCGGCTGCAAGCCGGCATCGGAGACGTCGATGATCGCGAGGCGGCGATGGCCAAGCGCCACCGGGCCCTTCGCGCTGTCGAAGACCTCCCAGCCGCGACCGTCAGGGCCGCGATGGGCAACGATATCGATCCGCTGCTGATCAGGTTCGAAGCCGACCGAGCCAAAAATGCCGCACATTCCATAGCCTCATCGAAGCGGATCAACGCCGCCGGAAGCAGGGCCGGGCGTTCGCGTGGCTTATAGTTGGCCGTATGCGATCGGTCGAGCTCGACCAAGCTTTTCCGTACCGCGGGCAGCAGCTCCATTTGACTTTGGCCACTCAACTTAGCCGTGTTTTGGGACCCGGATTTTGTGCCAAGGTCACGTTTTTAGCCCGACGCTTGATCTCTCCGCCCCGATCTCGACACCTGCTTCCTCGAGCGCGAGCTTGATCCCGCGCAGGTTGTTATGGGTCGGCACGCGCCTGCCCTTTTCGAAGTCACGGATGGTTGAGAGGCCGAGATGAGCGGCCTTGGCGAGATCCTGCTGGCTCCAATCGAGGAGCGCGCGGGCGGCGCGGCATTGGGCGGGTGTGATCATGATGCCGGCATAGCCTGATCAACGCTTTTCGTCGAGTGTCGACTATTTCAGTTGACTGGAGGCGCCATAGGAAGGGAACCGTCCGTCACCGACGATTTTCGTCGC
>CAMFHT010000041.1 GCA_945952245.1 uncultured Rhizobium sp.
CATCATGATGCCGCAGCTCATCAGCGGCCTGCCGAAGAAGGAAGCGGCGGAACGCTCGCGCGCGCTCCTCGACTACATGCGCATCGGCCACCGCGCCGATCACCGCCCGGCGGAGCTTTCCGGCGGCGAGCAGCAGCGGGTGGCCATCGCCCGTGCCGTCGCCAATGCGCCCATTGTTCTCCTCGCCGACGAGCCGACCGGCAATCTCGACCCCGAGACCGCGCACTATGTGTTCGAGGCGCTGGAGGCGCTCGTGCGCCAGTCCGGGCTCGCGGCGCTCATCGCCACGCACAACCACGAGCTTGCCGAGCGCATGGACCGGCGCGTGACCATCGACGGCGGCAAGGTCGTCGAATTCTGATCTCCTGATCATTTTATGAAAATTTTAAGCATGTGCGCCGAACGGCGCGCATCGCTCTTGTTTGGCTTGACATAGGAACATAGCTGGAACAAAATAGAAACATAAACGAAATGGAGATGCAGACATGAGCGATTACCTCCGTGATGCCGCAGCCTTTTGTTCCATTGTTACGTTCGTTGCCAGCATATCCCTGATCGCCCTGTCTCTCTGAAGACGTGGCGGAATTTCGGGGCCCGGCAAATCCGCCAGATGCCGGGCCTCGAGGTTCTGATACCGTGCCGTAACTGTCGATCTTCTTCGCCTCCTGATCCCTGTGGATATGAGGGAGGAGCGGCGGGCGGGATGGAAGCTGCTGGACTCTCGGGCGCCGAAAGCCGAAAATCGGACGATTCCCCGGAGGCATGCAGGACACCATGGCAGACACACATTCGGCGGCACCGGCAGGCGGCGGCGCGGGTGCGGCAAGACCGCAATTCATTCATCTGCGCGTGCACTCGGCCTATTCCCTGCTCGAGGGTGCGCTGCCGCTGAAGAAGATTCTCTCCAAGGCCAGTGCCGACAATCAGCCGGCGATCGCGATCACGGACACCAACAATCTCTTCGTGGCGCTGGAGTTCTCCGAAAAGGCAACGGGTGACGGCATTCAGCCGATCATCGGCTGCCAGCTCTCCATCGACATGGAAGACGGGCTGGAGCCGGAGCGTCGGGGCTCGCAGGCCCATCTCGCGCGCCTGCCTTCGATCGTGGTGCTCGCTTCGACGGATGCGGGCTATGAACTGCTGGTGGATCTCGTCAGCCGCGCCTATCTGGGCGGCGAGGGGGGAGACCGCGGCATCCACATCAAGATGTCCTGGCTCGAGGAATACGGCACGGAAGGCCTGATCGCGCTGACGGGTGCGCGCGGCGGTCCGGTGGACTCGCTTCTCAAGGAAGGTCATGCCGGCAATGCGGAACAGCGGCTCCTGAAGCTCAAGAGCCTGTTCGGCGACCGGCTCTATGTGGAGCTGCAGCGCCACGGCAATTACGACCGTCGCCACGAAACGCGGATGATCGAGTTCGCCTATAAGCATGACCTGCCGCTGGTCGCGACCAACGAAGCCTTCTTCCCGACTGCCGGCGACTACGATGCGCATGATGCGCTGATGGCGGTCGCCCACAATGCCATCGTCTCCGACGACAACCGCTTCCGCCTCACCCCCGATCATGCGCTGAAGAGCCAGGCCGAGATGGCGAAGCTCTTCGCCGACATTCCGGAAGCGATCGACAACACGATCGAGATCGCCATGCGCTGCTCCTTCGTGCTGAAGACGCGCAAGCCCATCCTGCCGCGCTTCACCGGCGCTACCGACGATGCGGAAGAGGCGGAACGGGCCGAAGCTTCCGAACTGCGCCGCCAGGCCGTTGAGGGTCTCGAGGAACGCATCCGCCTGCTCGGCATCTCCCCGGGATATACGGTCGAGGACTATCGCGAGCGGCTGGATTTCGAGCTCTCGGTCATCGAGCGCATGAAGTTTCCCGGCTACTTCCTCATCGTTTCCGACTTCATCAAATGGGCGAAACAGCACGACATCCCCGTCGGCCCGGGCCGCGGGTCGGGTGCAGGCTCGCTGGTCGCCTATGCGCTGACGATCACCGACGTCGATCCCCTGCGCTTCTCGCTGCTGTTCGAGCGCTTCCTCAACCCGGAACGCGTCTCGATGCCCGACTTCGACATCGACTTCTGCCAGGACCGCCGCGAAGAGGTGATCCGCTACGTGCAGCAGAAATACGGCCGCGAGCAGGTGGCGCAGATCATCACCTTCGGTTCGCTGCAGGCGCGCGCGGCGCTGCGCGACGTCGGCCGCGTGCTGGAAATGCCCTATGGCCAGGTCGACAAGATCTGCAAGCTGGTGCCGAACAACCCGGCCAACCCGACGCCCCTCTACAAGGCGATCGAGGAAGAGCCGAAACTGAAGGAAGAGGCGGAGAAGGAGCCGGTCGTCGCGCGCCTGCTCGACATCGCCCAGAAGATCGAGGGCCTCTACCGCCACGCCTCGACCCACGCCGCCGGTATCGTGATCGGAGACAGGCCGCTGTCCAAGCTCGTGCCCATGTACCGCGATCCGCGCTCCGACATGCCGGTCACCCAGTTCAACATGAAATGGGTCGAACAGGCAGGCCTCGTGAAGTTCGACTTCCTCGGCCTGAAGACGCTGACCGTCATCAAGACGGCGGTGGATTTCATTCGCAAGCGCTCGATCGAGGTGGACATTCCCTCGCTGCCGCTGGACGACAAGAAGACCTATGAAATGCTGGCCCGCGGTGAAACGGTCGGCGTGTTCCAGGTGGAATCGGTCGGCATGCGCAAGGCCCTTATCGGCATGCGGCCGGACTGCATCGAGGACGTGATCGCGCTGGTCGCGCTCTACCGTCCGGGGCCGATGGAAAACATCCCCGTCTACAACGCCCGAAAGCACGGCGAGGAGGAGATCGAATCCATCCACCCGATGGTGGACCACTTGCTTGCGGAAACGCAGGGCGTCATCGTCTACCAGGAACAGGTGATGCAGATCGCCCAGGTTCTCTCGGGCTACTCGCTCGGCGAAGCTGATCTTCTTCGCCGCGCCATGGGCAAGAAGATCAAGGAGGAGATGGACAAGCAGCGCGCCCGCTTCGTGGAAGGCGCGATCAGGAACGGCGTATCCAAGCCGCAGGCGGACAATATCTTCGACCTGCTCGCCAAGTTCGCGAACTACGGCTTCAACAAGTCGCACGCGGCGGCCTACGCCATCGTGTCCTACCAGACGGCCTATCTGAAGGCGCATTACCCGACCGAATTCCTGGCGGCGTCGATGACGCTCGACATGTCGAACACCGACAAGCTCAACGACTTCCGCCAGGATGCCAAGCGCCTCGGTATCACGGTCATCCCGCCATCGGTGCAGACCTCGTTCCGCCATTTCGACACGGGCGAAAACCGCATCTACTATTCGCTGGCCGCCATCAAGGGCGTGGGCGAAAGCGCGGTCGATCACATCGTGGCCGTCAGGGGTGACAAGCCCTTCGCCTCGATCGAGGATTTCTGCTTGCGGATCGATCCCAAGCAGATCAACCGTCGTGTCTTCGAAAGCCTGATCTGCGCCGGCGCCTTCGATTGCTTCGGCACCGACCGGGCCGTGCTGATCGCCGGCCTCGACCGCATCATCGGCTATGCGCAGCGCGCGCAGGAGAACAAGGTGAGCGGCCAGTCCGACATGTTCGGCTCCGGCGCGGCGACGGGCCCCGAAAAGATCAGCTTCCCGCAGACCACGCCCTGGCTGCCATCGGAAAAGCTGCACCGCGAATTCCAGGTGCTCGGCTTCTTCCTGTCCGCCCACCCGCTCGATTCCTATGCGGCGACGCTCGGCAAGATGCGGGTGCAGACCTTTGCGGAATTTTCCGCCGCGGTGAAGCAGGGCGCCCAGTCCGGCCGCCTCGCGGGCACGGTCACCTCGCGCCAGGAGCGCAAGACCCGCACCGGCAACAAGATGGGCATCGTCACCTTCTCGGACAGCTCCGGTCAGTACGAGGCCGTGCTGTTTTCCGAGGGGCTGAACACCTATCGAGACCTGCTCGAGCCCGGCAAATCGCTCGTCATCACCGTGCAGGCGGACGAACGCCCCGAGGGTATCGGGCTCCGCATCCACACGGCGCAGTCGCTCGAGGAAAAGTCGGTGCAGATGCAGAAGGCGCTCCGCGTCTATGTCCGCGACAGCGGCCCGCTCAAGGCCGTCGCCACCCATCTCAATGCCCGCGGCGACGGCCTCGTCTCCTTCATCGTCATCAAGGAGGACGGCAAGCGGGAGATCGAGGTGGAGCTGTCGGACAAGTACCGGATTTCGCCGGAGATTGCAGCCGCCATGCGGACGGCGCCGGGGGTGATCGACGTGGAGCTCGTTTAGGGAAAGCGATTCTCAGTCAGCGGCTTGGGGCGGTTGGTGGAATCGGTGTCAGAAGAGTTTGAAGCGTGGTGTGAGGTTTCGGGTTCTGCTGCGGGCGGTACCCTCCCGCAGACTTACCCCGGATGCGTCAGCGTCACGAAATCCGTGCCTTCGGTTCCTGTCTCCTTCCCAAGTCCACCATCGGTAATGGTAATCGTCGAACCCGGGGTCAGCAGGGCCTCGATCCGCTCCCGCAGATCCGGGGGAATGGCGATGCGGTCCATGGCTTCAGCGAGGCTTCCCGCCGGCGCCGTTATCCCCAGCCTCCTAGCCGTCGCCTTGCTCATGGAATCGGGCACGGTCATGCCGTACCAGTCCGCGGTGCCGAGCGCCGGGTCCATGGCGCCGAGCTGCAGGAAGTGCGTGCCCAGCGCAATCTCGGGATTGGCGAGCGGCACGGGCGCGTCGAAGAGCGGCTTGAAATCCTGACGCACGAAAAGCTGGCCTGCAGGCGGCTTCGGCTTCCCGCCGGCGGTGTAGACGGCGTCCACGAGCTGTTCGGTCAGCAGGTTGCCTTTTACGGGCATGTCCTTTGTCAGTTTGAACGCATTGATGGCGGCGACCGTCTTGCGGCCGAGGCGGCCGTCCGGCTCGCCGGCATCGAAACCCAGCTGGTTCAGGATCGTCTGGATGTCCTTGACGTCGTCGGCAAGGCCGCGGCGCGTGATGAGGATGCGCAGTCCCTTGTCGGATCTGGGCGCTGCCACGAGCGGCTCCGGCGGTGCGATGGAGGCCTCGTTCGAGGCAACCTCGGTGGGCACGACGAAGTCGGAGACCGGCTTCAGCCGCAGCGTGGCGTCGGAAAGCAGCGTGCCGTTCGTCGCCGGGTTGGAGGGGCGGAAGAGGGTGGGGTGGGCGATCCCCTCCGGCGTCAGCGGTTCATCGGCAATCACCACCGGCACGCCCGCTTCCGTCATGCCGTAAAGGGATTTCGCGAAGGCATGCGGCAGGCGCACGCAGCCGTGAGAGGCGGGACGGCGCGGTACGGAATTCGATTCGTGCAGCGCCACGCCCGACCAGGTGATGCGCTGCATGAAGGGCATGGGCGCCGAGCTGTAGAGGTTGGACTCGTGGTATTTCTGCTTTTCCAGCACGGTGAAGATGCCCGTCGGCGTCGCATGGCCGGGCTTGCCGGTCGAGACGTTCGAGGTCGCGATCACCTGGCTGCCGCGGTAGACGACAAGGCTCTGCTTGTCCCGCGATACCACGATGGCGAGGTTTTGCCCTTCGCCGGCCCATGCCGGTGCGGACAGGAACAGGGCGGCACCAAGCCCCAGAACCAGGCGGTCAATCATGACAGTCATTCCGTCCAACGCAATACAAACAGACGTTCAGGGCCAACCGACCGGGAAAACAATGACCCGGAACGGCACAGCCGTGGAGTGGAAGACTGGCAGATGTTTCTTAAAATTGCTTTCCGCTACAGCGGCTACATGTCCTTCTTGCGTGAAATGCTTTCGCGCGGACCCGATGTGCCGAAGGTATAGCCGGTCTCGACGGTGTTGCGGCCGAACTTGTCGCGCAGCGCGTCCATGGCCTTTTCGGCGGCCGCCCGACGACCTGCGGCGGGATCGACCAGATCCGGCGGATCGGCACGGTCCGGGTCGTCGAGATCGGAGACGCCGACGCCGATGAGGCGGAAGCGCGTGCCGTCGAGCTCCTTGTCCAGCAGCGAAAGGCCGGTGCGGAAGATACGATCGGCAAGCTGTGTCGGGTCTTCCAGACGGCGGTTTCGGGTGCGGGTCTTGAAGTCAGCCGTCTTCAGCTTCAGCACCACGGTGTGCCCGGAAACCTCGTATTTCTTCATCCGCGCGGACACCTTTTCCGAGAGCCGACGGAGGATCGGCACCAGGTCCTCCTCCCGCCAGAGATCCTCGAAGAAGGTCGTTTCAGCCGAGACGCTCTTCATGTCCTCCGTCGGGTCAACCTTGCGGTCGTCCATGCCGCGGGAGAGGCGGGAGAGGCGCTGGCCCATGGTGCCGTAGCGGCGGATGAGGTCCGTCTCCTCCATGGTCTGCAGCTGGCCGATGGTGGTGATGCCGTCGCGGGCCAGCGTTTCGGCAAAAGCCTTGCCGACGCCCCAGATGTTGCCGACAGGGCGGGGGGCGAGAAAGCGGACGGCCTCCTCCTCGCCGATGACGGAAAAGCCGCGCGGCTTCTGCAGGTCGGAGGCGACCTTGGCGAGGAACTTGCAGTAGGAGAGGCCGACCGAGACCGTGATGCCGATCTCCTTTTCCACCTTCTGCGCAAAGCGGGCGAGCACGCGGGCAGCGTTGTCATGGTGCAGCCGCTCGGTGCCCTTGAGTTCCAGGAAGGCTTCGTCGATGGAAAGCGGCTGCACCAGGGGTGTCAGGTCCTGCATCATGGTTCGCACTTCGCGGCCCACCCGGGCATATTTCTCCATGTCCGGCTTGATGACAACGGCCTCGGGACAGGCCTCCAGCGCCTTGAACATGGGCATGGCCGAGCGCACGCCGTGAATGCGGGCGATATAGCAGCAGGTGGAGACGACGCCGCGCTTGCCGCCGCCGACGATGACGGGCTTGTCGGCGAGATCGGGATTGTCCCGCTTCTCGATCGAGGCATAGAAGGCGTCGCAATCGATGTGGGCGAGCGTCAACCGGTTCAGCTCCGGATGGCGCAGCAGGCGCGGGCTGCCACAGGCACGGCAGCGCGTCGCCGAGGCCGTTGCCGGCTTCAGGCAATCACGGCAGAAGCCGTCCGTCACTGGGGTTGCGATGCTGTTCATGGCTGGCCTGAACTTGATGTCCCGCACCATAGCGCGAAACGCACCGGACTGGAACAGGTCGGGAACATCCCCTTGTGGATGAGGGGTTCAGCCCTTGAAATGCGCAGTCAGCAGCTCTCCGGCATGCGGCCAGTCGCGGGCGCGCCGCACGGTCTCGCCCGGTTTCGGCGCCATGCGGTGGATCTCCGATTCGGGCGCCATGTGAATGAGCAGGCATGCCTCGACATGCTCGCCGACCGAGTGCAGGTTATGCGCCATGTCATCGATGAAGGCGACGGGCAGGGGACGGCTGCCGTGCATGGTCTTCACGACCGGCCCTTTCGGCGCTTCGGTTGCGATCATCGGGAAGGAGAGGTGCAGACGGTCGAGCAGACGGCGGCGCTGTTCGGCATAGCGGGGCGGCATGGCGGTGAGGAAGACGACATCCGCCTCTTCACCCAGCCCATGCAGCGTCTCCACCGCCTCGGCAAAGGGGGTCTGCCAGCGTTCCTGGGCCTCGAAGAAATCCTCGATCAGCGCCGTGACCTTCTGGTCCTCGAGCGCAAGCTGGGTTTCGAGGGAGATGATGTTGCCGTGCAGGCGGAAGGAGCGGGGCAGCAGGCGCGCTCCACCCTCGGCGAGGTACGCTTCGAAGGGCGCCAGGAATTCCAGCACGACGTCGTCGACGTCGCACACGACGAGCGGGCGATCCCGGAGTTCCAGGTGATCGAGAGAGGGTAGTGCGTTCATCAGTATTGTCCCGAATCGAGTCCTGGCCCGGAGAGGCGATTCCAGGCGGCTGCCACCTGCTCGGGCTTGTAGCCGCTCACCTCGCAGAAGGCGATGAGGCTCGGCTCGTGCTGCATCACGAAATCGAGAAGACCCGCATGGAACCCGACGTCCTGCATGGCGCTTCTGAGATCATGTGGCCCGAGCCCGGAGAGCGCAAGAAATCGCGAAAGCATATCCGGCTCGTTTGCGAGCCAGCCCAGTATGGCGACAGCAATTTCAGAGGGATCTACGGTTTCCAATTTGAGACCGGGCTGCATTTTGGCCAAGCGATTACCTATTTCTCAACTAAATGGGACTAGCTTCAACACTGGACAGGAACGCATTCTCAGCCGGCACTACCCCGTACCGGCCATGATTACGTTGAGTATGAGGACAGGCCGCCGATGCCGAAGCAGGTTTTGATAGTAGAGGACAATGAGCTGAATATGAAGCTCTTTCGCGACCTCATCGAAGCTTCCGGCTATGCCACCATCCAGACCCGCAACGGCCTGGAAGCGCTCGATCTTGCCCGAAAACACCGACCGGACCTCATCCTCATGGACATCCAGCTGCCGGAAGTCTCCGGGCTCGATGTCACCAAATGGCTGAAGGAAGATCCGGAACTGCACGTGATCCCGGTGATCGCGGTAACGGCATTCGCCATGAAGGGCGATGAGGAACGCATCCGCCAGGGAGGCTGCGAGGCCTATGTTTCGAAGCCCATCTCGGTGCCGAAATTCATAGAGACCATCAAGACCTATCTGGGCGATGCTTGAGACGGAAAGAACGGCATGACTGCGCGAATTCTGGTCGTTGACGACATACCGGCCAATGTCAAAGTGCTCGAAGCCCGGCTGATCGCCGAGTATTTCGACGTGCTGACCGCATCCGACGGCTACATGGCGCTGTCGATCTGCGAGCAGACCCAGGTGGACCTGATCCTCCTCGACGTGATGATGCCCGGCATCGACGGCTTCGAGGTGTGCGAGCGGCTGAAGGCCAATACGCGCACGGCCCATATCCCCGTCGTCATGGTCACCGCGCTCGACCAGCCGTCCGACCGCGTGCGCGGCCTGAAGGCCGGCGCCGACGACTTTCTCACCAAGCCCGTGAACGACCTGCAGCTCGTCTCGCGGGTAAAGAGCCTGCTTCGTTTGAAGACCCTTTCCGACGAGCTCCGCGTCCGCGCCCAGAAGTCGCCAGAGATGGACGAGCTCGGCCGGCTGACGGAGGGCCGGGTCGAGGAGGCGGCGCAGGTGCTGCTGGTCGATCCGCGCGCAAGCTCGCAGGAACGCATCATCAAGGCGCTGAAGCCCGTTGCCGAAGTCACGGCCATGCCGGACCCGCAGGCGGCGCTGTTCGAGGCTGCCGAAAGCTCCTATGACCTCGTCATCGTCAGCGGCAATCTCGAGGATTACGATCCGTTGCGTCTCTGCTCGCAGCTGCGATCGCTCGAGCGCACGCGCTTCATTCCGCTGCTGATCATCACGGAGCAGGGCGAGGAAGACCTGATCATCCGCGCGCTCGATCTCGGTGTGAACGACTACATCGTCCGCCCGCTCGATCCGAACGAGCTCGTGGCCCGCACGGTCACCCAGATCCGTCGCAAGCGCTACAACGACCGCCTGCGCAGCAGCGTGCAGCAGAGCTTCGAGCTCGCCGTCACGGACCCGCTGACCGGGCTTGCCAACCGCCGCTACCTCGAGACCCATTTCAAGATCCTGTTCGCGCGTGCCGCTGCCCGTGGCCGTCCGTTGTCGATCTGCGTCACGGATATCGACCGCTTCAAGAGTGTCAACGACACCTACGGACACGATGCCGGCGACGAAGTGATCAAGGAATTTGCGGCCCGCATCCGCGCCAGCGTGCGCGGAGCCGACCTCGCCTGCCGTTACGGCGGCGAGGAGTTCGTCGTCATCATGCCGGATACCCCGCCGGAACAGGCAGCGCTGATCGCCGAGCGGCTGCGCAAGGCGATCGAAGACCGGGAGTTCGTTCTGGGAGCCGGCGGTCCGCGCATCTCCATGACGGCATCCATGGGGATCGCCTCGAATCTTGCCGGTGCCGAAACGCCGGAGCAGTTGCTGAAGCAGGCGGATCTGGCCCTCTATCAGGCCAAGAACAGCGGCCGGAACCGCGTGGTCGCCGCCGCTGCTTGATCTCGTCGCCACCACTTCGGCAGTCAGAATGATTCCCGTGCGAATCGCGGGTTGCGCGAAAACAGCGGAAATTTCGCTGCTCGCTGCGCTTGTAATTGATAATCGTCAGGAATTCGGCATGGCTTTGACGGCGGGCGTGCAAGGCGCTTCGCCTCGCGTTTCTGAGCGCTGATTGCAGAAAAGTCTGTCAAGTGCGCGAAAGACACAATTGTGGCAAAAACGTGAATCGATCGCAGGCTTTTCATCTGCACGTGCAATTAAGTGATTAGCGAAAAATGTTCTAATGTAAATATTCATTGCAGAGTGCGGTTTACTTCATCCGTTGGGGTTGTAATGCTCAGCAGTACGGAAGCCGTTTCCATTCTAACCTTGGGTAAGGTGAAGTCTAATTTGGGTTTTATTGCCTAAAGTCGCGGCTATCACTGTACATCGAATGTGTCGTCTGGAATCAATTTGAAGCCTGAATTGTTTTTCAATCGGTTCAAGTGATGTAAGCTGGTTTAGCCGGCTTCAAAATTTTAACCATATACACAGCGAATTTCGTAAAGCTGTTAAGAAATAGTTGATTTTTATCCAAAATGGGGCAAGCTGCCCTCAACAAAAACAACAGACACCCAATTGCTTACCCCATGATGCTCAGGTCCGCCGCATCTCCTGGATCGTGGGGTTGGCCGACCGGCAAGCAAACCGCGCGGTTCCTCGTACCGCCTGCAAGCTGGTCGGCCCCCGATCGACGCCGTGCTTCCCATCAGGAAGCGCGGCGTTTTTCGTTTCGGGGCCCGGGACTGACCGAAAACCTCTCGCGAATTGCGGGCATAAAAAAAGCGCCCCGCGGGGCGCTTCTTTCGGAGGAGTGCTAGATCTTACTTGATCTTGGTTTCCTTGAATTCGACGTGCTTCTTGACGACCGGGTCATACTTGGTCTTGGTCATCTTTTCGGTCATCGTGCGGCTGTTCTTGGTGGTTACGTAGAAGAAGCCGGTATCTGCCGTGGACAGAAGCTTGATCTTGATCGTGGTGGCCTTTGCCATGGTCGTCCTGCCTTTTTAGAAGAATTGAGCCGTGGCGGCCAGAAGGAGCCCGCGGCAAACTTGGCGCGAAACTACAAATCGCGCCCGAAAAGTCAAGTCCGTTTTGGCCGCATCATCAGGCGTATCCCGGTAAACACGACATAGAGACCGAAAAACAGCGCGATTGCCCAGGCAAAGCCGTCATTGCCGAAGGCATCGATGGAGGAGCCGATGACTTGCGGCCCGGCGACCGTGCCGACCGCGTAGCAGAACACGAAGGCGGCGTTCGCTGCCGCGAGATCGGCGCCCTGCAGCTGCGAGCCGAGATGCGAGAGGCCAACCGTGTAGAGCCCGGCAATGCTGCCGCCCCAGAAGAGCAGGATCACCGACAGGAGCCGCCAGTCATGCATGAAGAACGGCATCAGCAGGGCCCCGGCAAGGCCGATCAGCGCCATGATGGTGAGCAGCAGGCGCCGGTCGCGCATATGGTCGGAGACCATGCCCACGGGGATCTGGAAGAGCACGTTGCCTACGGCCATGACGGAGAGCAGGTTGCCGGCCTGCGATTCGGTAAAGCCGGCGCGCGTCGCATAGACCGGGAACATGGAGAGGCCGCCCGCTTCCACCGCGCCGAAGATGAACACGGCGGCGGTCGCCGTCGGGACGATGAAGATGTAGCGCCAGAAGTTCATCTCCGGCCCTTCGTCCAGCACGGGGCTCTCGTTGCGCGCGATGAACACGGGGATGGCAGCCAGCAGGATCGCGCCGGCGCCTACATAGAAGGGCAGGGGGCCTTCGCTGCCGAGCAGCGAGAAGATCAGCGAGCCCGCCCCGAAACCCAGCGAGAGCACCGTGGCATAAATGCCCAGGACCAACCCGCGCCGCCTCGGTGGCGAGGCGACGTTGATCCAGAACTCGGAGAGAATGAAGAGTGCCGTCGTCGCGCCGTGGAAGACGACGCGCAGCGGGAACCACATCCAGAACGCAGTGGCATAGAAGAAGCCGAGCGCGCTGACCGCGGAGAGGATGACCGAGAGAATCATGGTCTTTGCGACGCCATAGGTGTGCGCAGCGCGTGTGGTAAGCGGGGCCGCGATCATGGCGGCGATACCGGCCATGGCCGAGTTCAGGCCGATCATGGACGAGGATATGCCACGCTTCTCGAGAATGATGCTCAAGAGCGGCAGGCCGAGGCCGATGGCGATGCCGACTGCCGAAATCGACGAAATAGCCGCGACCAGCGAGGGCCAGTGGATTTCGTCGACCGGTTCGGTTGACCCGCGGGGCGGCTCGCTCATGCATGCATCCTTAGAATAGCTCCCGGACAAAGGTCCGGCGCCTGTCATAATAAAACGGAACCGGCATTCCGTACGATAAACTCGGGTCCGTTTCCACGAGATTGCGGAGATCGCGGAGAATAAGCCTGGTAATATCGGGCATCGAATAGCCATCCGTCTCGCCGAGGCCGATCCATCTGAGATCGTGCAGCTCCTGCGAATCGCTGATCGCGGCCGGGTCGATGCCTTCTTCGTCGGTGAAGGCGGAGAAGAAGCGGGTATCGAATCGGCGCACCATGCCGGGCGGCGTGATCGCGCGGGCCACGTAACGGAGGCTCGAGAGCCGTGCTGCCAGATGGCCCGCCGGGCGCGGATCGCCGATGGCAATTCCGGTCTCCTCGTGCAGCTCCCGAAGTGCCGCGAGCGCCAGCGCCCGCGCGCGAGAGGGTGTCAGCTGGCCACGGCTCTCGTTGAGCAGCTTGGAGAGCACGGACGGGTGCAGGTCGGTCTCGAAGGGCAGGGCATGATCGCGGCTGTCGCGGCGACCACCCGGAAACACATAGGTATCCGGCATGAAGACGTGCTTGGTGCTGCGCTTGCCCATGAGCACCCGCCACGCACCGCTGCTGCGGTCGATCAGGATCAGGGTCGCGGCATCCTTCGGCCGAAGGGTCTTTCTCGCCGGCTTTACCGGCTTTTCGGCGTCAGACACGCATCCTCTCCTCCATGCGGGTTTCATTCCATCCGTCAGGCCTCTCCCCGCCCGCGGCAGAGCGGGCAACCAGCCGGTGCTACAGGCGTTCCGGCGGATATTCCGATTTGTGCCCGTGGTCCGGCTCGCCGTCCTCACCGCCGAAGCCGTGCATGCGCAGCGCCCATTGCAGGCCCACCACGCCGCCCTTGACCGGTTGCATGAGGAGCAGGGCCGAAATCAGGGTGATCGGCGCCCAGATCGCAAGATGCGTCCACATGGACCAGGTCGTGAAGACGAGGTCCGTCATCATGTACCCGCCGACGGTGATATGGCCGATGATGAAGATGACGAGATAGGGCGGCAGGTCGTCGGCGCGCTGGTGGGACAGATCCTCATGGCAGGCGGGGCAGTTGTCCACCGGCTTCAGGAAGCTTCGGAACAGAGTGCCGCTGCCGCAGGCCGGGCAGCGGTTCAGAAGACCGCGCATGATGGAGCGCACCACGGGTCGCTCCGCCTGTTGCGTGCCGCCGCCGAAGCGGGTCATCTCGGGTGCCTGTTCTGCCTGCATGGTCTTGTCCTTTCTTGGCGCGTGCAGCCGGAGCTCAGCGCCGTCTCGGAGGCCTCGTGCCCGGCTTCTTCGCCCGGCCACGGTCCCGCGCACGGGAGGCCTTGTGGAAGGAGCGCGTCGCCGTCGGCATCTTGCGCCCCTCGCTCAGCATTTCGAACCGCAGAGCGCCGGCGAGCGGCACCGCCTCGACGAGGCGGACATCCACCGTATCGCCCAACTGGAAGCCCATGCCGGATCTCTCGCCGACCAGCGCCTGATGCGCCTCGTCATAGACGAAATAATCGGTTCCGAGCGTAGATATAGGGACGAAACCATCGGCGCCATAGTCCGGAAGGGTGACAAATAGTCCCGCCTTCGTGACGCCCGAAACGCGGGCCTCGAACTCCTGGTTCACGCGGTCGGCCAGATGGTGCGCGATCAGACGGTCGACGGTTTCGCGCTCCGCCGCCATGGCGCGGCGCTCGAAGGTCGAGATTTCCGCAGCGATGTCGTCGAGCTGCGCCTCTTCCTCCGGCGTGATGCCGCCGGGACCGAGATGCAGGGAGCCGACGAGCGCCCGATGCACGATCAGATCGGCATAGCGGCGGATCGGCGAGGTGAAGTGAGCGTATTTCAGGAGGTTGAGCCCGAAGTGACCGATATTGTCGGCGCTGTAGACGGCCTGGCTCTGCGAGCGCAGCACCATTTCGTTGACCATGGTCTGGTGCGGCGTGCCCTCGGCCTTGGCCAGAATGCCGTTGAACGAGTTCGAGCGCATGTTGCCGCCCTTCGCCATCGGGATGGAGAGCGTGGCGAGGAATTCGCGCAGCACTTCCTGCTTGGCAAGCGATGGCGCATCGTGGACGCGGTAGACGAGCGCCTGCTGCTTCTTCTCCAGCGTTTCGGCGGCGGCGACGTTCGCCTGGATCATCATTTCCTCGATCAGCTTGTGGCTGTCGAGGCGCGGCGGCACGAAGACGCGGTCGACGGTTCCGTCCGGCTTCAGCAGGATCTTCCGCTCGGGCATGTCGAGTTCCAGCGGCTGACGACGGTTCCGGCCGATCGTCATGATCCGGTAGGCTTCCCAGAGCGGTTTCAGGATCGGCTCCAGAAGCGGCCCGGTCTTGTCGTCCGGCTTGCCGTCGATGGCGGCCTGCGCCTGCTGGTAGGAGAGCTTGGCCGCGCTCTTCATCATGATGCGGTGGAAGGTGTGGCTCGCCTTTCGGCCTTCCCTGGAGAAGGTCATGCGAACGGCAAGCGCCGGGCGGTCCTCGCCTTCGCGCAGGGAGCAAAGGTCGTTGGAGATCCGCTCCGGCAGCATGGGCACGACCCGGTCAGGGAAATAGACCGAATTGCCACGCTTCAGCGCCTCGCGGTCGAGCTCGGAGCCGCTTCGGACGTACCAGGAGACATCGGCGATCGCGACGGTGACGATCACGCCGCCGGGATTGTCGGGCGAGGGGTCCGGCTCGGCATAGACGGCGTCGTCATGGTCCTTGGCGTCGGCGGGGTCGATGGTGATCAGCGGCACCTTGCGCCAGTCCTCGCGATGCGAGAGCGTCGCCCGCTCGGCGTTCTCGGCAGCGTTCAGCACCGACTGCGGGAAGATGTAGGGAATGCCATGGGCGTGGATCGCGATCATGGAGATCGCCTTTTCCGAGGCGACCGAGCCGACGACGTTGATGATCCGGCCGCGTGTCAGGCCCATGCGGGCGGAGCGGGTCACTTCCACCTCGACCAGATCGCCGTCATGGGCGTCGCCGACGGAATCCGCCTCGATGATCATTTCCTCGCCGCGGCGCTCGATCGGCATCAGCCGTCCGCCTCCGCCCGGCTGTTCGCGGAAGACGCCGAGCACGGCATTGCGCCGCTTGTCGATCACCTTGATGACACGGGCCGTATAGGCAGGGCCGCCGCGATCCTTGGCGGGGAAGATCTTGGCGAGCACCCGGTCGCCGATGCCGCCGACGGGGCTCTTGCCCTTGGCGCGATCGGAGGAAGACTGCCGGATCAGCACGGCGGGTGCCACGCCACCCTCCTCGGGCCATTCGGCAGGGCGGGCGAGAAGCTCGCCATCCTTGTCGCGGGTGGTGATGTCGAGGACGGTAACCGGCGGCAGCGCCCCGGGCCGCATCAGCGACTTGCGGTTCTTCTGGAGAAGGCCGTCTTCTTCCAGTTCCTTCAGCGCCGCCTTCAGCTCCACGCGCGTATCGCCCTTCAGCCCGAAAGCCTTCGCGATCTCGCGCTTGGAAGCGCGATCGGGATAATCCGCGATGAAGCGCAGCAGGACTTCCTTCGAGGGCACCGCGCCGTGAATGATCGCATCCGGCGATGTCTCCGCGGCTGCCTTTCGCCCGCGGGCGGCCTTGGTGGGCTTGCCGGAAAAATCGTCTTCGTTGCGCGGTCTCTTCGTCACTCTTTGGCTTTCTTCGTGGTCTTCGCCGCCGCCTTCTTGGGCGCGGCCTTCTTCGGTTTCGCTGCCGTCTTGGCTTCGCCGCCGGCATCTGCGGCCTTGGTCTTGGCTGCTGCCTTCTTCGCCGGGGCCTTGGCCTTCCCCGTTCCGGTCTTGCCGGCCTTCTCGGCAATCAGCGCCAGCGCCTGTTCAACGGTCAGAGCGGTAGGGTCGGTTCCGCGCGGCAGCGTCGCATTGACCTTGCCCCAGTTCACATAGGGGCCATAGCGCCCGTCGCGCACGGTGATCGCGCCACCGTCCGGATGCTGACCGAGATCCTTCAGCGCCGCCGGGGTCGCCCCGCGGCCACGTCCGCCGCCGGTCTTGTTCTCCTTGTCGGCGAGCACCGCGACGGCGCGGTTGAGGCCGATCGAGAACACGTCCTCGACGCTTTCGAGATTCGCATACTTGCCATCATGCAGCAGGAAGGGGACGTAGCGTCCGCTGCCGGAGGAGATCATCTTGCCGGATTCCGGATGCTGGCCGATGTCGCGCGGCAGGTTGAGGAGCGCCAGCGCCTTTTCGAGATCGATGTCGTCGGGCTTCCATCCCTTGGGCAGCGAGGAGCGCTTGGCGTCCTTCGCCTCGCCGCGCTGGACATAGGGCCCGAAGCGGCCGGAGCGGAGCGTGATCTGCTCGCCGGTCACGGCATCGGTGCCGAGCGCCTTCGGTTCGTTCAGCGCCGCAGCTTCCGCCTCCGCACCGCCTTCGTTCGAAAGCTGGCGCGTATAGTTGCATTCCGGATAGTTGGAGCAACCGACGAAGGCGCCGTACTTGCCGAGCTTCAGGCTCAGATTACCCGTGCCGCAGACCTGGCAAATGCGCGGATCGCTGCCGTCCTCCCGCTTCGGGAAGACGAGCGGGGCCAATGCCTCGTTCAGCGCGTCCAGCACATTGGTGACGCGCAGCTCCTTCGTATCCTCGATCTGGGCGAAGAAATCGGTCCAGAATTCCCGCAGCACGTCCTTCCAGTTCAGCTCGCCGGCGGAAATGCGGTCGAGCTTCTCCTCGAGATCGGCGGTGAAGTCGTATTCGACATACTTGTTGAAGAAGTTCTCGAGGAAGGCCGTCACCAGCCGGCCCTTGGCCTGCGGCACGAGCTTGCGCTTGTCGATGGTCACGTAGTCGCGGTCGCGCAGCGTGGCGAGCGTCGCCGCATAGGTGGACGGGCGGCCGATGCCGAGCTCTTCCATCTTCTTGATCAGCGAGGCTTCCGAATAGCGCG
>CAMFHT010000042.1 GCA_945952245.1 uncultured Rhizobium sp.
ACCCAGATGGTCGAGCCCGCCGCGGAACCGTCGAATTCGGCGAGGCGGAAATCCGCGCGCGGATTGGCGCCGAAGGTCAGCACATGCGCCACGCCCGCCGTCTGCGCCGCCCGCTCCATCACGCCAAACTGGGCGCTGTCGCGGTTGATCAGCGCATGCCCGCCGGGCACAATGCCCTCGAAGATCTCGCTCTTGGCAATGGCGATGTCCTCGAGACTCGAGAAATTGCCGAGGTGGGCCGCGCCGATATTGGTGATGACCGCCACGTCCGGCTGCACCAGTTTAACAAGCGGGCGGATCTCGTTGAAATGATTCATGCCGATCTCGAACACGCCGAATTCGGTGTTCTGCGGCATGCTGGCGAGCGTCAGCGGCACGCCCCAATGATTGTTGAAGGACGCGGCGGAGGCATGCACCCGCCCGGACGGCGAAAGCACGTGGCGCAGCATTTCCTTCGTCGTGGTCTTGCCGACGGAGCCGGTGACCGCGATCACCTTGCCGGCGACGCGGGCGCGGGCTGCGACGCCGAGGCGGCCGAGCGCCACCAGGACGTCATCCACCACGATCATCGGCACCGTCAGGCGCCCGAGACCGGAAAGCTTCGCCTCACTGACGACGAGCAGAGCCGCGCCGTTCGCGACGGCGATGCTTGCATAGTTGTGGCCGTCCACCCGGTCGCCCTTGATGGCGAAGAAGGCTTCGCCCGGCTTGATCGAGCGGCTGTCGATGGAAATGCCCGTGACGCCTGTCGGCATGACGCCGATCGGGCGTCCGTTCATGGCGGCGATCATGTCCTGAGAAGTCCAGAGCAGGCTCATGCCGCGATCTCCTGAAGCGCCTTGCGGACTTCCGCATGATCCGAGAAAGGCAGGGTTTCCGTCCCCACGGTCTGGCCCTCTTCATGGCCCTTGCCGGCCACGATCAGCGTGTCGCCGGCCCTGAGCATGCCGACGGCGGTGCGGATCGCCTCGGCACGATCGCCGATCTCGGTCGCGCCCTTGGCGGCAGCCATGATCTCGGAACGGATCTCGGCGGGCACCTCGGTGCGCGGGTTGTCGTCGGTAACGATAACGACGTCGGCGAGCCGTGTGGCGATCTCGCCCATGATCGGGCGCTTGCCCTTGTCACGATCTCCGCCGCAGCCGAAGACGACGATGACACGGCCGGTGGTAAAGGGCCGAACCGAGGTCAGCACGTTTTCGAGCGCCTCGGGCTTGTGCGCGTAGTCGACATAGGCGAGCGCGCCGGTCGCCGTCTTGCCGACAAGTTCCAGCCGGCCAGATGCGCCGACGAGGTGTTCGAGCGCCTTCATCGCAACGGCTGCCGGGACACCGGTCGCGATTGCGAGGCCAGCGGAGACAAGCGCGTTCGAGATCTGGAAATCGCCTGCGAGGGGAATGTGAACCTCGAAGATCTCCTCGCCGACATGCACTTCGGCCACCTGCTTGTGGCGGAAGTGCTCGACGCGCTTCAGCGCCAGGAACGTACCCTTGCGACCGACGGTCAGCACCCGGTGACCGGCCTTTTCGGCGACGGCAATCGCCTTTTCGGACCAGGGATCGTCTGCAAAGATCACGGCTGGCGACCCCTTGGGCAGCAGCGTGTCGAACAGGCGCATCTTCGCGGCCATGTAGTCGTCCATGGTCGGATGATAATCCATATGGTCGCGGCCGAGATTGGTGAAGGCGGCGGCGGCAAGACGGACGCCATCGAGGCGGCTCTGGTCGAGGCCGTGGCTGGAGGCTTCCATCGCCGCATGCGTCACGCCCTCGTCGGCGAGTTCCGAAAGCAGCGTGTGCAGCGAAACGGGATCGGGGGTCGTCAGCGAGCCGTAATCGTTCCGGGTCGGCGAGATGACGCCGGTCGTGCCGATCTGCGCGGCCTTGTGGCCGGCATGCGCCCAGATCTGGCGGGTGAAGGAGGCGACCGAGGTCTTGCCCGCGGTGCCCGTCACGGCAACCATGGTTTCCGGCTGGCGGCCAGCGAGACGGGCCGCGGCGAGTGCCAGGAACCGGCGCGGATTGGAGACCGTGAGAACCGGAACCGGGGCTTCGGCCGGCGCGGCCGAGACGACCGCAACGGCGCCCTTCTCGACGGCACTGGCAATATAGACCGCGCCATCCGCCTTGCTTCCGGCCAAGGCCACGAACACCATGCCCGGGCGGATCTGGCGGCTGTCGGCGGAAATGCCCGTGACCTCGACGGTGCCCGCCGGGCCGGCAAGCCTATCGCCGAGCTCGGGAAAATCGTGTCCTGTGAGGTCCTTCAGTTTCATCGGCATGCACTTTTCTCAAAATGGCCCATTGGAAGACATTTCCCGGGGCTCGAATCAGTCCCGGGATTGTCTACGGTTCAATAGGACGTCAGCAAGGCATTTCCATCCGGCCCGAACTTGGGCTTGACGCCGAGAAGCGGCGCGGACCGGCTGATGACGGCGCCCACCATCGGGGCCGCATTGCTGCCGGCTGTGGCGCCCACGCCAGGCTTTTCCGGCTGCGGATTGTCGACGACGACGAGCACGACATATTCCGGCTTGTCGATCGGGAAGGCGGACAGGAAGGCGTTGAAGCGCTGGTTGCTCGAATAGCGGCCATTGACCACCTTTTCCGCCGTGCCGGTCTTGCCGCCGACGTCGAAGCCCGGAACGGCTGCCTGCTTGCCCGAACCGACATGCACGTTCATGCGGAAGAGCGTCTTCATGTCCTCGACGGTCGAGGGCTTGACGACCATTTCGGCCATCTCGTCGGCCTGCTCCTGCGTGCGCGGCAGGAAGGTCGGCGGGATGAGCTTGCCGCCGTTCATGAGGGCCGCCGCCGCGACGGCCGTCTGCAGCGGCGTGGTCGAGACGCCGTGGCCGAAGGAGATCGTGATCGAGTTGATCTTCTTCCAGACCTTCGGCTGCGTGGGCATGGCCACTTCAGGCAGTTCCGTCTGCATGCGCGACAGCAGGCCCATGCGGGTCAGGAATTCCTTGTGCGCATCGATACCGACGAGGTCCGCCATGCGGGCGGTGCCGATGTTCGAGGAATAGATGAAGATTTCCGGGACGGTCAGCACGCGGTGCTTGGCGTGGAAGTCGTGGATGGTGAAGCCGCCGATGGTGATCGAACGGCTGGCATCGAAGGCATCCGTCAGTTTCACCTTGTCCTCGTCCAGCGCCATGGCGGTGGTGAAGGTCTTGAAGGTGGAGCCCATTTCATAGGTGCCCGCCGACATGCGGTTCAGGTTGTCCTTTTCCAGCGCGCCGACCGGATTGTTCGGGTCGTAGTCCGGAATGGAGGCCATGGCGATGACTTCGCCGGTATGGATGTTGAGGACGACGCCGCCGGCGGCAAGCGCGTGATAGCGTTCCTTGCCGGCCACCAGCTCCTCGCGCAGGATGTTCTGGACGCGCAGATCGAGCGACAGCTTTACCGGCTCCAGCGGCGCATTGCTGGTCATGCCCACGGAGGCGAGATCGGCGAGGCCCTGGCCGTCGATGTACTTTTCCATGCCGGCAATGCCGCGGTTGTCGATGTTGACATGGCCGATGACATGCGAGGCGGTCGGGCCGCCGGGATAGAAGCGGCGCTTTTCCGGACGGAAACCGATGCCGGGAATGCCGAGCTGCAGGATCTGGTTCTGCTGCTTCGGCGTCAGCTGGCGGCGCAGCCACTGGAAGTGGGACTTAGACGAAAGCTTCCTGTAGGTGCCCTTCATGTCGAGATCGGGCAGAACGGAGGCGAGCTGCTCGACGGCTTCGTCCACGTCGACGATCTTGTTCGGCTCGGCATAGAGCGAGACCGTGCGCACGTCCGTCGCCAGCACTTCGCCATTGCGGTCGAGGATATCGGGACGCGAGGCCATCAGCCGGTCTGCGGGCGGAATGCTGGAGACTTGCTCCGGCGAGGCCATGCCGTACTGGGTCAGCCGGCCGCCGACGACGGCATAGGCGATGACGAAGGTGCCCATCAGCAGCGCGAGGCGGCTTTTCGCCTGCTGCGTCTTGCGCTTGCGGGTGCCTTCGAAGGTTTCAGGCGAACGGGAGCCTTCTGCGGAGAAGTGCGCCTTGCTCTTGACGACCATGATGCGGGAAAGAAAAGACATTACTGCTCCACCGATCCGGTTGACATGTCGTCCGTCTGGTTCATCACGCTGCCTTCCTCGCTGTCGTCAGGCGCAGCCGCTGCGGCATCCACCGTCGCGGGCGCCGCGGGTGCCGCGGCACCGGCACCGGCGATGATGGACTCGACGCTCTCGCCGGAGCCAGCCGCCTGCGGTGCCGCCTGCTTGCCGGCAGCGGCAACGGGCACGCTCTTCTTCTTGCCGTCCTTGCCGATTTCTTCCTTCGGCGGCGGCACGTCGGCCTTGAGCATCGGAAGTTCGGAGGGCTGGGCGAGCTGGGTGGAGGCGGTCGGCACGAGCTGCAGGTCGGCCTGGTAGGCATCGATCAGCCGCTGCAGCCGGTTCGGCTGGGTCAGCAGCGCCCAGTCGGCCTTGAGCAGGTCGATGGTGTCCCGCTCCAGCCGGATCTCGGATTCGAGCTTGCGGACTTCCTCGAGCTTCAGCTCGGCACGGTGCTTGATGGAATAGGTCACCGTCGCCGCGGCGGTCATCATCAGGATCATGATGATATCTGCTGTTCGCAGCATGTCTCAGCCTCCAAGCTTTTCAAGGCTGCCGAGAGACGGCAGGTCGAACAGGGAAAGATCGGCCTTGCCGGCCGGCGCCGCAGTCCGGATCCCGGCGCGGAGCTTGGCGGAACGGGCGCGCGGATTGCGCTCGGCCTCCTCCTCGCCCGCCGCAACCATGCCCTTGCCGACGGGTTCGAAGAGCGCCGGACGGTCCTCGACCTGCGGCATGTGGCGGGAACCCGCGGCGCGGCCGGACCGGTCGGCAAAGAACTTCTTGACTATCCGGTCTTCCAGCGAATGGAAGGTGACGACGACGAGACGCCCGCCGGGCTTCAGGACGCGCTCGGCCGCGATCAGCGCTTCGGCAAGCTCGCCGAGCTCGTCGTTCACGTAGATGCGCAGCGCCTGGAAGACGCGGGTCGCGGGGTGGATCTTGTCCTTCGCCTTGCGCGGATTGACGCTCTCGATGAGGTTCGCGAGATCGCGGGTGGTCTCGAAGGGCTGCTTCTCGCGGCGCTTCTCGATGGCGCGGGCGATGCGTCCCGCCTGCTTCTCCTCGCCGAGAAAGCCGAAGATGCGGATGAGGTCGGAGGTCTTGGCGCGGTTGACGACATCGGCTGCGGAAACGCCGGAGGACGACATACGCATGTCGAGCGGCCCGTTGCGCTGGAAGGAAAAGCCGCGCTCGGCCTCGTCGATCTGCATGGAGGAGACGCCGATGTCGAGCACGACGCCATCGAGCCCGCCTTCGGGCACATGATCCGCAAGCCGCGAGAATTCGGAGTGGATGAGGGTAAGACGTCCGCCGGAGGACTGGACGAGCGCTTGGCCGCCGGCAATCGCATTGGGATCGCGGTCGAGCGCGATCACCGATGCGCCTTTCGCCAGGATGGCCGAGGTATACCCGCCGGCACCGAACGTGCCGTCCAGGATCACCCTGCCTGCCTCGGGTTCCAGTGCATGAAGCACTTCCGCAAGCATGACGGGGACGTGGCGCACAGCCTCGTCCCCGGCCGGGGATTGCTCCCCCTCCGCCATCGCCGCCATAGCGTATCCTCGTTCTAGCCGGTGGGTGCCTGCCGCCGCTGCTGCACCTGCCGGGCTGCGGCCTGCGCATCCTGGAATGCCTCGGGCCGCCATAGCTGAAAATATTCCCCTCGCCCCACGAAGGTCACGTCGGTCGTGATCCCGGTGAAGGAGCGGATGAAATCCGTCACCATCAGCCGGCCTTCCTGGTCGAGCTTCATGAAGACGCCGCCGCCGTGAACCAGCAGCGACATCTGATGTGCCTCCGGCGAGAAAGCGTCTAGAGTGTTCATCTGCTGCTCGTAGCGCAAAAGAAGCTCTGGTCCGCCGACGCTCACTGCCGGAAACACGAAGTCCTGGAAGCCATAGAGCTCCCCGATGTTTCGTTCCAAAAGCACGGACCGGAACGACGCTGGCACAGAGACCCGGCCCTTCGAATCGATCCGGTTGGTTGCGTGCGACAGGAACCTCATCATGACGCCAAACAGCCTGTTGCCCATCGGAAGCACGGACGAGCGCCGTACCCCTCACCCCGGATCGAAGCACGCAAAATCCCCGCACGCAGGTGCAAGTCCTGCCGGTTGCCCCTTGTCGGGACATCAACCGTTTGAGCGATGAACGGGCATCCTGTTGCCCTTGGATTGCGTGCATTTGGGATACCATGGGACCACATGGGCGTCAATGGGAGCGAGCCGGACAGAGGGCCTGCACCGAGCCTATATTCATAAGCCGTTAAGATTAATGAAAGGTTAGGATATCAGGCGATTAGAGAGGGTTCCGCAGGCTTTTCGGCAGGTCCTTGAGAATTCGGAGCCGCTGCGGCGCACAATTTTTTTCGGCTGGCAAAACAGGTGCTTGCACCGTGCGCATTTGCTTTTTTCGATTGGGGGGAAGAAATCGCCAGTCGGCCTGTAAGCCGGGTTCTGTATGGCCCCGCTTGCGCGGAACGTGGCAGCCATTCATCTGGGACCACGCTTGCGCATGGCCTCTCGCAACCCACCCGGATGACGACCCCGGAAAACGGGCTGGGCCGCTTGCGCGGCCGCGTGTCATCCCTATTCGGTCTTGCTCCCGGTGGGGTTTACCATGCCGTCCCTGTTGCCAGGTCCGCGGTGGGCTCTTACCCCACCTTTTCACCCTTGCCCCGCCACCCTTTCCCTCCGGCAGGAGAAAAAGGAAGGCGGGGCGGTCTGTTTTCTGTGGCACTGTCCCTGGGGTCGCCCCCGCCGGACGTTATCCGGCACCGTTTTTCCGTGGAGCCCGGACTTTCCTCACCCCATCGCCTTTCGGCATTGATGAAGCGCGGCTGCCCGGCCGACTGGCGTTCGCTTCCTTATAGGCGAACATCCGCCATGGCCAGCGGTTTCTGGCCCCGGCAACATCGCCGCCAGCTCAGTTGGAGGCGAGGATCATGTTCACCTTGCCGCAATAGCGCTTGGAGACGGGGTTCATGCGGGTGGCCGCATGGCCGGCATTGTAGCGCAGAACCGTGCCGCAGGTTTCGCCGCCGCCCAGTTCCTGGGCCATGGCGAGATATTTCATTCCGTAGCGGAGATTGGTCTCGGGATCGTAGAGACCCTTGGCGCCGCCGCTATAGCCCATCATCCTCGCCGTTGCCGGCTTGATCTGCATGAGCCCGATTTCGCCGGCAGAGCCGCGGGTTTTCGGATTGTAATTGCTTTCCACGCGGATGATCGCATGCGCCAGCTCCGGCTCGACCCCGTTGAGCTTGGCATATTTGTCGATCAGGGCTTCAAAGGGATGCGCGTCTTCCGTTTCGGTGGAGGTCTGGGCGGAGGTCTTGCCCGTGTCCGGAGTGATGGAGCCCACCGGCCGGACATCGAGGATACCGGCATGGGCGGAGGAAAATGCGGACAAAAGCATGCCGATGCATGCCGCAGCAGCGAGAGACCGTCTGTTCATGTAGCTGAAAATTCTCCAATGCGGACCGCGCCGCCGGCTTGTCGTATCGCCGGTTCAGATGGCCGCCACCCTTCGGTGCCGGTCCATGCGGTCTTCTTCGTTTCCGTTCACAGCCCGCGCATCCCTTGTCGTTTCGGGGTGTCTTCGGGGCTGCCGTTGACGGGCCGAGTTAAACCAGCGCAATGGGGAGAGAATAGGGAAAGACCGTGGCAGCGGCATTTTTCCGGGAACCGGCGGCTCCAGAACGCGTTCGCCGGACCCGGTTTTCAGGCATAGCGCGGCAGCGCGGTCAGCAACCGGTGCAGCGTGTCGATGGTCGAGAAATCGGCGATGCCGTCCACCCGCTCCTGCCGAAAATGACGCTGGAAGGCCTCCACGTCTCCGGCCGTCGCGGCGGAGAATTCGCCCGTGATTTCCGTCCGGTAGCCATAGACCGACAGCATCGACTGCAAGGCCTCGACCGGCTGGCCGCTGTCGCCCTGCTGGAAGAAGCGTCCGCCCGTGATCGGCGCCGGCTCGACCCAGTGGCCGATGCCGGCGGCAGCAAGCAGGTCCCAGGGGAATCTTTCACCGGGATCGACCTTGCGGACAGGGGCAATATCGGAATGCGCGAGCACCCGTTCCGGCGGGATTGCCCAACGATCACCGCAATCGCGACACAGTTCGATGACCGCTTCGATCTGCTTCAAAGCGAATGGCGGAAGTCCGCCGGGATGGCCGGGATTGCAGATTTCGATGCCGATCGAGCGGGAATTGTTGTCGGTCTCGCCGGCCCAGAAGCTCTTGCCCGCATGCCAGGCCCGCTCCTTCTCCGGCACCAGCTGCAGCACCTCGCCGTTCTCGCGCACCACGTAATGGCAGGAGACCTCGCTTTCCGGCCGGCAGAGCCAGTCGATGGCGCTCTCTTCGGTCGGCATGCCGGTATAGTGGAGCACGATCATGTCCGGCCCCGCCTCGCCGGCGCCGCGGCGCGGGCCATGGTTCGGCGAGGGCATGACGACTGCCGCTGCATAATCCGGCTGGAACAGGCTCATGCCGCGCGGCGCTCGCGCTCGATCGCCCTGTAGGCGGCGTTGAGTTTCGCCATGCGGTCATTGGCGATGGCGTGGAACTCCGCCGGCACGCCGCGCGCGATCAGCCGGTCCGGATGGTGCTCGGAAACCAGCCCACGATAGTGACGGCGGATCGAGGCGAAATCGTCGCTCGGCGAAACGCCGAGAACCCGGTAGGGATCCCTGCCCTCGACATAGACATGGCGCGCGGTGATGCGGGCGAAATGCTCCTCGCCGATGCCGAAGATCTCGGCGACACGCGAGAGGAACCCGAATTCCGCCTCGTGGATCAGCCCGTCCGCCTTGGCAATATGGAAGAGGCCGTCGATCACGTCCTCCAGAACCGGGCAGTTCTGCTGGCACGTGGAGCAGAGGCCCGCGAGCTTTTCCGCATAGGCCTCGAAGCCCGCCACGTCCTGCTTGGCAAGATTGTAGAGCCGCGCCACGTTGCGCGCCTCGTGCGGCGGAAATTCGAAGATGCGCCGGAAGGCCGCGACCTCGGCTTCGCTGACGATGCCGTCCGCCTTCGCCATCTTGGCGGAGAGCGCGATGACGGCGACCGAGAAGGCCACCTTCCGCCGCGTTTCCGGGTCACCCTCGAAAACGGTGCGGATGGCTTCCACCACTGACGACAATGCGCTGCTGGCGGTCTCGGTTATGGCGCCCAGCAATTTTTCCCAGATGTTCATCGGCGTTCCAAATCCGGCAGTCGAACCTGTTCAAGCTTGATCAAGATTCCGGCGCCAGTTCAAGGGGCAAGAGGCGAGAGAGTAAAGCTTTGACTTCACGTTCTCATTACCACCAGGCGAATGGCTCGTTCCAGTTCATTTTCCGCACACTGCATTCAGCAAACGGAAAGATGGGGCCGGAAGTTTCAGGGAATGACCCGGCCACTTTGCCGCACGAGCGGCACGATCAGCCTTGTCCGAGAGTGAGGTTCGGGGTTCAAACGATTATATTCGCACAGGAATTTGGCAAGCCGGTGGCAGGCACGGGAAAAGCCGGAGTGAGCGCCGGATTCCCCTTTACACCGCCCGCATCCTGTCGCATCCATCAGCCACCATTTTGCAGCAAGCATCCCTGACGCTCTGCCGGCGGGATGCCAAAGGAGGAACTATGGCCAAGCAGAAAGTCGCAATGCTGACCGCCGGCGGACTGGCACCCTGCCTGTCGTCGGCCGTGGGTGGTCTGATCGAGCGCTATTCGGACATCGCGCCGGAGATCGAGCTCATCGCCTACCGGTCCGGCTATCAGGGCCTGCTGCTCGCCGACCGCATCGAGATCACTAGGGATATGCGCGAGAAGGCTCACCTGCTGCACCGCTATGGCGGCTCGCCGATCGGCAACAGCCGCGTGAAGCTGACCAATGCCGCCGATTGCGCCAAGCGCGGGCTTGTCAAGGAAGGCGTGAACCCGCTGAAGGCCGCCGCCGAGCAGCTGGCGAAGGACGGCGTCACGATTCTCCACACCATCGGCGGCGACGATACCAACACCACGGCTGCGGACCTCGCTGCCTATCTCGGCGCGAACGGCTATGACCTCACCGTCGTCGGCCTGCCGAAGACCGTCGACAACGACGTCGTGCCGATCCGCCAGTCGCTGGGCGCCTGGACGGCCGCGGAAGTGGGCGCCGGCTTCTTCGATCACGTCTCGAACGAACAGAGTGCGGCCCCGCGCACCCTCGTCGTGCATGAAGTCATGGGCCGCCATTGCGGCTGGCTCACCGCCGCCACCGCCAAGGCCTATGTGGAGCGCACGCGCCACAACGAATACATCGACGGCCTGATGATGAACACTGATATGAAGAACATCGACGGCATCTACCTGCCGGAAATGGCCTTCAATCTCCAGGAAGAGGCCGAGCGCCTGAAGGCGATCATGGACAAGGCCGGCTTCGTCACCGTCTTCGTCTCGGAAGGCGCCTGCCTCGACGCCATCGTCGCCGAGCGCGAAGCCGCCGGCGAGACCGTGAAGCGCGATGCCTTCGGCCACGTGAAGATCGACACCATCAATGTCGGCAACTGGTTCTCGAAGCAGTTCGCGGCCCTTATCGGTGCGGAACGCTCCATGGTGCAGAAATCGGGCTATTATGCCCGCTCGGCTCCCGCGAACCGCGACGACCTCCGCCTCATCCAGAG
The DNA here is from genome assembly GCA_945952245.1 of uncultured Rhizobium sp. GTDB lineage: Bacteria > Pseudomonadota > Alphaproteobacteria > Rhizobiales > Rhizobiaceae > Gellertiella. The sequence continues at coordinate 10,753 of CAMFHT010000042.1, forward strand.
CATGACTGACCTCGCCGTCGAAAGCGCGCTCAACAAGGTCTCCGGCGTCACCGGCCATGACGAGGGGCAGGACGGCAAGCTCCGTACCATCGAGTTCCCCCGCATCAAGGGCGGCAAGCACTTCGACCTCTCGACCCCCTGGTTCGGCGAACTGATGAACCACGTCGGCCAGAACTTCAAGGCTGGCTGAACCTCATGACACAGGATGGCCGGGTTTTCCCGGCCATCTCTTATTTGTGCTTCATCAACAAAATTCCTGTTGGCCAAAAGCCTACATATGACCTAAATTTTAATCCAACCGCTTCGCAGATGCAGTCGCCACCGGACTTGGAACAGACGGTCACGGATTGCGATCTTGCGTCTTTGCCGCTATCGTATCAGAATAGAAGCAAATTCCGTTGTTGGAAGGTTTTGAAACAGCAGCACGGCCCAGCCTGCCCATTCGGGCCCGCCACTCTGGCGGAGCGGTCGAAGGAGCACTTTGAGACATGTCTGCCGGAATGGGAATTCTCTACGCACTCTTTGCCTGCCTGCTCCTGGCATGGCCGACGGAGCGTGCGCGCCGCCTGACTGATTTCGGACAGGGCAGCCTGCCCGCGGCCTCGGCGGCATTGATCGGGTGGATCGTTTCGGGTCTTGCCGTTCTCCTGCCGCCGCTCGCTGCGGGTTTCATCGGGCTCACCTTCGCACCCGAAATCGTCGAGATCTGGCGCTGGATCGGCATCGGCGCACTGTTCTGGCTGACGAGCTCCGGCAAGCTGGTCCCGTCGCTCGCCTATCGCCCCTATGCCGCAAACGACAACCAGCCGGTGAAGGGCAACCTGCGCATCATCGCCAATCTCTCCGCCCGCGGCTATTCCTGGCGCATGGGCCTGATCATGGCTTCGCTGCTGCCGCAGTTCCTGGATCATGCGCGTCCGGCCTTGCAGCAGATTCTGTTCGCGGCTCTGATTTATCTTGGCATCACCCTGCTTTCGGCGGCCTTCTACGGCCTGTTTCCGCGCCGGGCGCATGCGCTTCTCAATCTTCTTCCCGAACGGCGGAAGGCCCTGAAATCCGGGCTGAACGGCTATCGCCAGCACGGCCAGACGCGCATCAGCTACCGGCGGATTGCCGCCTGATGGGGCGCTGCGCTTGCCGAAAGAGGCCAAATCGGTTAACACAGGCCATCTTTTGAAACGGTTCCTTAGCTTTCGTTAAAAAAGCCTGGCGCCAATATTCGGGGAAAAAACTGCATGGCATCCAACCGATATGCCGGTCTCACGCGTGGCTTTATGCTGGCGACCGCGATCTCAGTCACACTCGGTGGCTGTGCCAGCGTCGAATACGACAAGGTCGCCGACAACAAGGGCAAGAGCCATGTCGTTCCCATGCCGAAGGCAGCAAGCCTGACCGGCTATGCTTCCCCGGCTGGCGCCATGCAGCCCGTGACGGCTGCATCCAATGCCACTGCCGCCAACAACGCGGCGGCGGCTCCCCAGGTTCCCACCGTCATGGCCGCGCAGGTGCTGCAGCCCGACGGCACCACCCTTCCCGCTCAGACCGCATCCGCGGTCGGCACTGCCGGACAGGCGATGCCGCTCACCCAAGTTGCCAGCGCCGGCAATACCAATCCGCTCGCCGCAGGCAACAAGGACGCCGGTCTGGAGCTCGCCTATGCGCCGCCGGCGCTCGTCGCCATTCCGCAGCCACGGCCTGACATCATCGCCGCCGCCAACTCGCTGCCGATGCCGAGCGATGCCGAGGAAGCCCAGACCGCGGCACTTTCTGGCGCCACCGACACGCTGACCTCCGCCGCCAAGGACGTGGAAGGCCTCGACCAGCGCCTTGCCAGCGCCGAGCCGATGCCCGGCGACGTGAACCCGCTTGCTGCGGATGTCGCCATTCCGACGCCGCGTCCCGGTGAGAAGTCCATGGGCCTCGAAGCCTATGCCAATACCCCCTCGATGATGGCGCTCGACGCCTTCGACACGAGTTCGCCGGAAAAGCAGGAAGAGCAGGCGCTTGCCCCGAGCGGCAAGCTGCAGACCCTCATCAAGAAATATGCCGCGCTGTACAACGTCCCGGAAGCGCTCGTGCACCGCGTCGTCAAGCGCGAAAGCAATTACAACCCCGGCGCCTACAGTCGCGGCAATTACGGCCTCATGCAGATCCGCTACAACACGGCGCGCTCGCTGGGCTACAAGGGTGGCCCATCGGGCCTGTTCGATGCCGAGACCAACCTGAAATATGCGGTAAAATACCTCCGCGGCGCCTTCATGGTGGCCGAGAACAATCACGACAACGCCGTGCGCCTCTATGCCCGCGGCTATTATTACGATGCCAAGCGCAAGGGCCTGCTGGCCATGGTGCAGTAGGCGTCTGAAGACAGCGACTGAAACACATGGGCCCCTGACGGGGCCCGTTTTCGTTTTGCGGCTACTTCACCGCCTCCAGCACCGCCTTGACGAGCGGCTGCGGCACATAGCCGAGCTTGGAGGGCGTCAGCCCCATACGCAAGACGATGAGGCCGGCGGATGGGATGATCGCGATCGTCTGGCCGTCATGCCCCTGCATCCAGATCGTATCTTCCGGCAGGCCATAGGCAGAACTCGGCTTGTCGTCCGGTCCTGCAAGCCAGGTCTGGGCTCCCGTATAAAGCCCCTTCGAGGAAGCATTCGCCGTGCGGGCGCGCTGCACGAATTCCTCCGGCAGCAGTCGCTCACCCCTCCACACGCCATCGAGCCGGAGCAGTTCGGCAAAGCGCGCCCAGTCGCGGGCGGTGGCATAGAGGTAGGAACCGCCGACGAAGGTGCCGGTCACGTCTGTCTCGAGCACGGCGCTCGCCATGCCGAGCGGGCCGAACAGCGCCTTCTGCGGATAGGCGGTCGCCTCCGTCAGGTCGGCGAACCGGCTCATCCAGATGCGGGAGATGAGCACGCTCGTGCCCGTCGAATAGTTGAAACGGGTGGCGGGCGGCGCTTCCGCCTTCTGACCGGCGGTGAATCCCGCCATATCGGGCGTGAGGTAGAGCATGCGGGTGACGTCGCTGACGTCGCCATAGTTCTCGTTGAAGGCGAGCCCGCTTTCCATGCCCATGAGATCGCCGAGGCTGATCTCCTTGCGCCCATCCCCCGCCCATTCCGGCAACAGGTTACGGTCGCCAAAGCCGAGCTTGCCCTCCGCCATCAGCCGGCCAGCGATCGCGGCATTGACCGATTTCGTCATGGACCAGCCGAGAAGCGGCGTATCCTTGCCGAAGCCAGGGCCGTAAGTCTCCGCGACCAGCTGACCGTCCTTCAGCACCAGCACGGCGCGCATGTTCGGGCCGGTCAGCTTCGCGTCTTCAAAGAGAGGCTGAAGCCGCGCGGTGAGGTCCGAGGGCTGGAGATCGCCATCACCCTCCGGCCAGGGGGCCGTGGCAAGCTTCGGCAGGGGCGCCGGTGCCGCGGGAAGACCAGCGAGCGCCGAGGCGTCGTAGCCGCGCGGCAGATTGGTGCAGCCTAGCCCTTCGCGATAGACGGAACGGGAGGTCGCCGCGAAACCGAAGATCCGCGCAGTCACGGTCTTCGCCTGCTCGTCCACAGTGGCGCTGATGAACTTCAGGAGAGGATGGCCGGGCGCCTGCACGTCTACCGTCAGCACCTCCTTCGGGTCGCGGTGGGCGATGAAGACGTTCGAGCAGACGATCTTCGCGCTATAGGCCGTGCCGACCTGCAGGAGCTCCGGCGGAGCCACGTACAGCCAGCCGCCGAGACCTGCAAGGATGACGATCACCGCCAGAACGAGCGCCCGAAAAAATCTTCGCATGTCTTTCAATCCTCCCTGCCAGGCGGCGAGTGAAGCAGGAAATCATGCGGGCGGATACCTGCGGCCGCGACAATCCACCGAAGCTTCCACGCGCAGACGCCCAGCGAGGCATTGAAACCCGTTTCGGTCCGTCATCTTGCGAACCGGGCGCGCATTTGTGCTACCGCATAAATATCCACGCTTGCAAATAACCCGATGTTTACGATGATATGATGAAAGTCGGGTGTGTGACTTCCCCGCCGCCTCAACGATGCGGCAGCGTGGAAGCGGGAGTGGATCTGAGACGGGACCGATATGCAGCGCCTCATCACCGGCCTTTTGCCTCTATGTCTGATGTTGAGCGGCTGCACGGCTGCCTCCTACGATTTCGTCCAGACGGCATCGATCTCGCCCAAGTTCAAGGATACGGATCCGCAGGATTTCGGAGCACTGAACCCGCACCGTCATTCCGTGCACGGCATCGACGTGTCCAAGTGGCAGGGCGACATCGACTGGTGGAAGGTCAAGCAGTCCGGCGTCTCCTTCGCCTTCATCAAGGCGACGGAGGGCAAGGACAATGCCGATCCGCGCTTCCCGGAATATTGGCGGCAGGCGGATGCGGCCGGCATCCCGCATGCACCCTATCACTTCTACTATTTCTGCTCCTCCGCCGATGCACAGGCGAACTGGTTCATCGCCAATGTTCCACGCGCCGCGATGGACATGCCACCGGTCGTGGACGTGGAGTGGAACGGAGACAGTCGCACTTGCCGCACGCGGCCCGACCCGGAAACCGTGCGCTCGGAGATCCAGCGCTTCATGGACCGGCTGGAGATCTATTACGGCAAGCGGCCGATCATCTACACCTCCGTCGATTTCCACCGCGACAACCTCGTCGGCCATTTCGAGCACTATCACTTCTGGCTGCGCTCGGTCGCGGCCCATCCGGCAAAGACCTACGAGAAGCGCCGCTGGGCCTTCTGGCAGTATACGTCAACCGGCGTCGTCCCGGGCATCAAGGGCCTGACCGATATCAACGCCTTTGCCGGCGACAGCAGGACCTGGCGCAAGTGGATCTCCGCCCAGGCCAACTGATTAGCCAGATCTCGCCGCACGCGAGAGCGTTGCACCCGCATTTGAGACGGGTGCAACGCTGCTTTTCATTGCCGCCGTCCGCAAAGTTCTTGCTTCAGCCAAATTGTTCTGGAAAACCATTCTTCAACGGCCTCATTGTTGGCTTTGCATTCAGAAGGATGGATTGGATGACCGGTTTTCCCTTTCGCGCGCCGCGCCTTGCCCGCGGCCTCACGATCGCGGCTCTCTTGATCGCAGGCGTCTCGCCCGTTTCGGCAGCCGAATGCGGCGGTGACCTCAAGGCCTTCCTCGATGGCGTGGCGGCGGAAGCGAAGGCTGCAGGGTCCTCTGAAGACGCGATCTCGAAGGTGCTCGGCAATGCCCGCATCGACCAGAAGGTGCTCGCCATGGACCGCGCGCAGGGCGTGTTCAAGCAGACCTTCCTCGAGTTCTCCAAGCGTACCGTCAACCAGGGCCGCCTCGACATCGGCCGCGCCAAGATGAAGACGCATGCCGCGGCCTTTGCCCGCGCCGAGCAGGAATATGGGGTACCCGCCGGCGTCATCACCGCCTTCTGGGCCATGGAAACCGATTTCGGCGCCGTGCAGGGCAATTTCAACACCCGCAACGCCCTCGTCACCCTCGCCCATGATTGCCGCCGCCCGGAACTCTTCCGTCCGGAACTCCTGGCGCTGATCAAGATGACCGAGCACAGCGACCTCGACCCCGACACCAATACGGGCGCCTGGGCAGGCGAGATCGGCCAGGTGCAGATGCTGCCGAAGGATATCATCGCCTATGGCGTCGATGGCGATGGCGATGGCCATGTGCGGCTGAAGGACAGCGCGCCCGACGTCATCCTCACGGCGGCAAAATTCATCCAGAGCCTCGGCTTCAAGCGCGGTGAACCCTGGATCCAGGAAGTCAGCGTACCGGAAACCCTGCCCTGGGAAAAATCCGGCCTCGGCGGCACCATGACGGCGGCGGAATGGTTCGCCCTCGGCGTCACCCCGCGCGACGGCAATACGGGTTTCGGCAACCTCAATGCGGCGCTGGTGCTGCCGCAGGGCCGCAAGGGCCCCGCCTTCCTCACCTATCCGAATTTCGGCATCTACCTGAAATGGAACCAGTCCTTCATCTACACCACTTCGGCCGCCTATTTCGCCACGCGGCTGATGGGGGCCGAGCCCTATCAGAAGGGCAATCCGGAACAGGGCCTCAGCAATGACGAGATGAAGCAGCTGCAGGAAAAGCTGCAGGCCAAGGGCTATGACGTCGGCAAGATCGACGGCATTCTCGGCTCCGGCACCCGCGTCGCTATCCAGAAGGAACAGCAGCGCCTCGGCATGCCTGCCGATGGCTGGGCGACACCGGCTCTGCTTGAAGCGCTGTGATCGTATCAGGTTCATAGCTAGAGCTGCGGAGGGTACCCCCCTCTGTCCTGCCGGACATCTCCCCCACAAGGGGGAGATTGGCAAGAAGCGCCGGCCCCGAGTCGATCTCCCCCCTTGAGGGGGAGATGCCTGGCA
>CAMFHT010000043.1 GCA_945952245.1 uncultured Rhizobium sp.
CTGCCAAACACTGCGCCAGGCATGCGCGCCGTGCGCCGGTCGGTCAGGTTGGGGTGCCGGATGCCCTGATCCAGCATGGCTTGGCGCCCGGCGATGAACTGCCGCTCGTGCCGGCGCACCTCGTTGATCGCGACGGTCCGGCTTTTCTCGATGCGGTAGGTGACGATGCCGGTGTTGGATTCGCCGGAAATCGAGGTCAGACGATATTTCACACGCGCCGTGCCGCTGAACTCGGGGTTGGGCACGAATTGCAGGTACCAGCCCTTCGGCACGGCAGTCTCCGCACTCGCGACATCGCCGCGGGTAATGGTGGCCGTACCGGCAGACGGCGGATCGACATAGACCACGGCTGCATCGCTGAAGGGGCCGCCCGTCGCGCCCTTGTCGAGCGGGACGTCCGGCGGCGAGAAGCCGGGCTGCACGGTTACGTCCTTGTTCTCGACGGTCACGCCCCGCACCTTCAACTCCAGCCGGTAATTCGCCTGTGCGGAAACGCCATTGGCATCAACGACTGTCAACAAGATCGCATGGCTTAATGCCTGGCCTTCCGGCGTGCCGGAGAGCAAGCCAGATGCGGGATCGAGGCTCAAACCGTTCGGGAGCCCGCCCTGAAGTGCGAACCGGTAAGGACCACTGCCGCCGCTTGCGGAGAACGGCACCTGATAGGCTTCGCCCGCATAGGCATCCGGCAGGGCCGCATTCGCCGGCGTGATGGTGATCGTGACGGCAGGGGGCGGGGGTGGTGCCACATAGGTGTAGGCGCCGGAAGCCAAGGCCTGACCAAACGGCGTCAAGACGACAATGTCCGCCGGCCCCGCCGTGCCCGCCGGCATCACGGCGGTGATCTGCGTGGGGCTGTCGACCGTGAAGCTCGCGGCATTCACGCCACCGATCGTCACCGACGTCGCGCCGGCGAGATCCGTGCCAGTGATCGTCACGCTGGTGCCGCCGCCGATGGGGCCGCTCGCTGGGGAGACGCCCGATATTGCGGGCGCGGCGATGTAGGTGAAGCTGCCCTTGGGCGATGCCGGTCCGGACGGCGTCATCACGTCCACGACCGCCGGACCCGCCGTTCCCACCGGCACGATGGCCGTTGCCTGCGTCGGGCTATCGACCGTGAAGCTCGCGGCATTCACGCCACCGATCGTCACGGACGTCGCGCCCGAAAGGTTGGTGCCGGTGATCGTCACGCTGGTGCCGCCGCCGATGGGGCCGCTCGCGGGCGAGACGGCTGATATGGTTGGCGCGGCGATGTAGGTGTAGGCGCTAGACAGCGTGTGGGACCCGTAGGGTGTCGTTATGGTAACGTCGGCCGGGCCCGCCGTTCCCGCCGGAACGATGGCCGTAATCTGCGTCGGGCTGTCGACCGTAAAGCTCGCGGCATTCGCGCCGCCGATCGTCACGGACGCCGCGCCGGCAAGGTTCGTGCCCGTGATCGTCACACTCGTGCCGCCGCCGATAGGGCCGCTCGCGGGCGAAACGGCTGCTATGGTTGGCGCGGCGATATAGGTGTAGGCGCTAGACAACGTGTGGGACCCGTAGGGTGTCGTTATGGTAACGTCCGCCGGGCCGGGACTGCCGGCGGGTGCAACGGCGGTGATCTGTGTATCATCGACGACGGTAAAGCTCGTGGCAGCCGCCCCTGCGAAGGTCACGGCCGTCGCCCCGGTAAAGGCAGAACCATCGATGGTCACCGTCGCGCCGCCAGCGGCGGGCCCGCTTGCCGGTGTGACGGATGAAATCGCGGGCACGCCGACATAGGTGAAGCCCGCAGAGAACATGGCGGTGCCGTCACTCGTGTAAATCTTGACGTGCACGGGCCCGGAAAGGCCCGGAGGCGTCTGCATCGTCATGAGCGTCGGGCTGATGACATTGATGTTCGTGGCGCTGACGTCGTCGAAGGTCACGTCCTGGACGTTGACGAAATTGCTGCCGGTGATGGTGACGACGGTGCCGCCCAAAACAGACCCCTTCCGCGGAGACAGAGAGCCCGTAAGGGGAAGCCGCGTATAGCTGAATCCTCCCGACAGCGCATGGGTCCCCCAGGGCGTGGCGACGGCGACATCGGCCGGCCCGACCGTTCCGGGCGGGACGGTGGCTGTAATCTGCGTCGGCCCGTCGACGGTAAAGCTGGTCGCCGCGTTTCCGCCGAAACTGACTGATGTCGCGCCGGAGAAATCGGTCCCGGTGATCGTCACCGTGGCGCCCCCTGCGACATCGTCCGACGCGGGTGTGACGTCCGTTACCGTCGGGGCCGCCATGTAGGTGACGGCAGCGGGAAGGATCTGCGTACCACCGGGTGCGACAACCAGGACGTCAGCTGCACCTGGCGTACCCGGCGGCGCGATCGCGGTCATCTGGGTGTCGCCCGTGACCGTCACGGACGTGGCGGCAGCGCCGCCGACAGTGACCCCCGTTGCACCCAGGAAGCCGGTTCCGGATATGGTAAGCACTGTGCCACCGGCCGCAGGAATCTGCCCGGGCGAGACCGAACCGATCACCGGCGGTGCGATGTAGGTGAAGGCACTCGCCCTTGTATCGCTGCCGAAAGCAGTGGTCACGCTCACGGCGGCACTTCCGGGCGTGCCAGCCGGAGTGGTCGCAGTGATGGTCGTCGCGTTCAAAACGTTCACGGCGTTGGCCGCGACCCCGCCCACCATGACCCCCGTGACGCTGTTGAAGCCGCTGCCGGAGATCGTGATGAGAGTGCCGCCGGAAGACGGGCCTGACGATGGCGACACGGAGCCGACTACCGGCGGGCTCATATAGGTGAACATGCCCGATCCCGTGCCGGAGGCCGTGGTGACGGCGACCGTTGCAGCGCCTGCCGTTCCCGCCGGAATGGTGGCCGAGATCTGGTTGGGGCTGTCGACCGTGTAGCTCGTTGCGCTGACACCGCCGATGGTTACGCCCGTCACGCCGATGAAGTTCGTGCCCGTGAGTGTCACGCTCGTGCCGCCGGCGAGCGGGCCGTTCGGTGGCGTAACCGCGGTAACCGTGGGCGCGCCGATATAGGTGAAGCTGCCTTTCGTGCTCGCCGGGCCGGATGCCGTGGTCACGTCCACGACCGCAGCGCCAGCTGCGCCGGGGGGCACGACGGCAGTGATCTGCGTCGGGCTGTCGACGGTGAAACTCGCAGCATTCGCGCCGCCGATCGTCACGGCCGTTGCGCCGGTTAAGTCCGTACCCGTCAGCTTCACGGTCGTGCCGCCGGTCATCGGACCGCTCGAGGGCGAGACCGCGGTGATGGTCGGTGCTGCGATATAGGTATAGCCATTGACGATGATGAGCGTGGTTCCCGCCGCCGTGGTGATCATCACGTCTGCGGGCCCGGGCGAGCCAGGGGGCACAATCACCTCGAGCTGTGTGGGGCTGAGCACGGTTGCGCCGAGAACGCTGTTGCCGCCAATGGTGACGTCCGTGATGCCGGCAGAACTTCCGCCGGTTATGACGATCTTGTTGCCGCCGGCAGTTGGCCCCCTGTTAGGATTGACGGAGGATACCGACGGAGGAGCGAGATAGGTAAAGGCCCCGGATCTCGTGACCGTTCCGTCCGTGGTGGTGACAGTTACGTCCACCGGGGCCGAAGGCAGCGGTTTCACGGAAGGGACAGTGGCCGTCATCTGGGTCGAACTCAAGACGGTGACATTGGTCGCGCTTTTCCCGCCGATGGAGACGGTCGATCCTGCCAGGAAGTTGGTGCCGAAGATCGTGATAGTCGTTCCACCGGTCCAGAGGCCCGACGAAGGCGCAATTGCGGTTATCGTCGGCGGCGGAAGAAAGTTGTAGGTGAAGCCACCCGTGAGAACGCCTGTTCCATAGGGGGTCTTGACCACGATGTCTGCAGGTCCGGCCGTTCCCGCGGGTACGGTTGCCGTGATCTGGGTGGCATTCGTCACGATGAAGCTTGCGGCGGCACCCCCGACAGTCACCGATGTCGTTCCGGTAAAATCGGTTCCCGTGATGGTTATTGCAGTGCCTCCCGTCCGGGGCCCGTTGTTCGGCGATACCGAGGTTATGGATGGTGCTGGCGGATTGGAATAGGTGAAGGCGGCTGCGAGGCTGCCGGTACCATACGCAGTCGTGACCGATACGGTGGCGGGCCCGACCGGGCGGGCCGGGACGACAGCCGTAATCTGCGTCGCGCTGACAACGGTGAAGCTGGTAGCGGCGATACCGCCGATCTGAACCGAGGTCGCACCGATGAAGTCCGTTCCGTTTATGGTGATGGATGTGCCGCCGAAGATCGTGCCGGACGCGGGCGTCACGCTGCTGACGACGGGCGCGGGGGGTGTCTGGTAGGTGAAACCGCCTGCCAACGTGGTGGAATAGGTCGTTGAACCAGGGCCAGGCGTCGTCACGACGACACTTCGGGCACCCGCAGTCCCCGCCGGGACTGTAGCCGTAATGAGTTTGTCGCTGACGACGGTCACACCCGAGGCAGCGACACCCCCGATGCTAACGCCTGCCGGATCGGAAAAATTCGTTCCGCTGATGCTGATCGAGGTTCCCCCATAGGTGGGGCCCGACGAGGGAGATATGCTGGAGATCGTAGGCGGTGCATTCACGTAGGTGAAGAGACCGGAATAGGTGATCGAATTACCGACCGCCGTGGTGACATAGATGGTCGCCGGACCGACAGCGCCGGCTGTTACCGCCGGCGTATTGAAGCGCACCGTCGTATTGCCGCTGACGACACCCGAAGCCTTGATGCCGTTGACGTAGACATCCGTCTGCGTGAAGAAGTTGGTCCCGGTCAATGTCACCGATGTGCCGCCTGCGATCGGGCCTGCACCCGGTACGGCCTTCGAGACGGTCGGGTTGTCGTAATAGGTGTAGGTTTTGCTGTTGGACGCGCCCGACGGGTTGGTAACGATGACCGCCGCACCGAACGGTGCCGTCTTGCTGGCGTTCAGCGGGGGCGCGACGACGGTGATCTTGCCGGAACTGATGATTGCAAGGCCTGACGCAACAACCCCATCTACCGTGACCGAGGTCGTCGTGTCCAGGTTGCTGCCAAAGATGGTTATGGTTGCCCCGCCATTCCTGTGGCCCGTCGTGAGCGAAATCGAGGTGAGAAACGGCAGCGGCGCATATCTGAAGCTGTTGGGAAGCGTGTCGGTCCCGTCAGGCGTCGTCACGGCAACGTCGACCAGGCCGTTTGCACCCGCAGGCGTGGTAACGGTGATCTGCGTGCTCGAAACGGCGGTGATCGTGGCATTGGCGCCGCCGAAGGTCACACCCGTGGCACCGGTGAAATTCGTACCCCTGATGACGACCGTATTGCCTCCCGCATTGGACCCGGTAGTGGGCGAAAGCGAGGTGATGGAGGGCGGCGGTGCTGCCATCGCACTCATCGCGCCAAGCAGGATTGCCAGGCACGCCATGCGCGCGAACCACAGACAAAACACGTGCCCGACTGCAGCGGCCGTGCGACGACCCTGGACTGACTTCCGTGCATGTGGTTTCGCCAAAATTCCCATCCGTCCTTGCCTCCACCGCCCCCGTCGCAATAGAAAGGGGCAGGCCGGCGGGCTCCCGGTCCAGGACATCATGGCCGGGACGTCCCTTGCGGACGCAGAACCGCCATCCGGACCGCGGCTGCGGTCAGGTGTGGCGGATATCGACAGATCCGCATCGCAAAAGGGGAAACCCGAATATTAGATTTTCTAATTTTAGGTGTTACTAAGTTTATGGTTAACGGGCGGTTAATGCCTTGCCCGGAATTGCGATTTTAGTAGGAATTCGTAGACGTGCAGCACACCCGCCCTGTCCGTCGGGGCGAAAGCGAAATCGAGGATGAGTTGAAAATGGCTCGAACCCTGAGGGCACTGCCGCAGCGGCATGCCATTGCCCGGCTTTCGTCAGGGGACGCAATCCCTGCCTGGGCGGATGGAGACGGCTTCGTGAGCATCACCCGGTCGGCGGGGGAGCTGTCGATCGTCTGCCCCGAGGCACGCGTGCCGGAAGAGGTAAGGCAGGACCGCGGCTGGACCTGCTTCGAGCTCGTCGGACCCTTCGCCTTCGACGAGACGGGTGTGGTGCTCGCCGTCATCCGGCCCCTTTCCGAGGCAGGCATCGGCATCTTCGTCGTCTCCACCTTCGATGGTGATCATCTGATGGTGAAGGCGGAGAACGAGGAGCGCGCCCGCGCGCTGCTTTCGGCGGCGGGCTATGCCTTTACCTGACGCGGGTCAGGCTTGCTTTTCCGAGCGGGCCGTTCCGGTGTCCACGACCTCGGTTTCCGGACGGTCGCCGCCATCCGAATGCTCCTCGTGCCAGATGCCCTTTTCGTCCTGGTAGCTGATCTCTTCGGGCTCGCCGCCCACCTGCTGTTCGGCGGCGACGATGCGGGCCGCTTCCACCGCCTCGTCATGGGTCGGGAACGCCTCCGAATAGGCGCCGTTCAGCCTGTAGGCCCAGCCGCCGTCGTGCGGCACCACTTCATAGACAACCTTACCCATTTTCGCCTCCGCTGAACGACCTGATGTCGCATGTCTTATGGATGGCTCGAGCCTTCCGGCCTTGCCCGTGATTATCCCACCAAACGCGCCGGACAGCAAATCGGTTCATCCCGCAAACGAAAAAGGCCTGCCACGGGGCAGGCCTTGGTCAACGAAGGAAACGCGGTTCCGAATTACTTGCAGGCGGCGCAGAAGCGCTGGATGCGCTTGCAGGCTTCTTCCAGCAGTTCTTCCGAAGTCGCATAGGAGATGCGGAAGTTCGGGCCGAGGCCGAAGGCGGAACCATGCACAACGGCCACGCCTTCCGATTCCAGCAATTCGGAAACGAAGTCCTCGTCCGTCTCGATGACCTTGCCAGATGGAGCGGTCTTGCCGATCAGGCCCTTGCAGGACGGGTAGACGTAGAAGGCGCCTTCCGGCGTCGGGCACTCGATGCCCTTGGCCTGGTTCAGCATGGAGACGACGAGATCGCGGCGGCTCTGGAAGATCGCCTTGTTCTTCTCGATGAAGTCCTGCGGACCGTTCAGCGCTTCCACCGCCGCCCACTGGGCGATCGAGCAAGCGCCGGAGGTCTGCTGGCCCTGGATCATGTCCATGGCCTTGATCAGCGCCAGCGGGCCGGCCGCATAGCCGATACGCCAGCCGGTCATGGCATAGGCCTTGGAAACGCCGTTCATGGTGAGCGTGCGCTCGTAGAGGCCGGGCTCAACCTCTGCGGGGCTCGCGAACTTGAAGTCGTCGAAGGTCAGGTGCTCGTACATGTCGTCGGAGAGGATCCAGACCTGCGGGTGCTTCATCAGCACGTCCGTCAGCGCCTTCAGTTCCGCATGGGTATAGGCGGCGCCCGACGGGTTGGACGGCGAGTTGAAGATGAACCACTTGGTCTTCGGCGTGATCGCCTTTTCCAGTGCGTCCGGCGTCAGCTTGAACTTGTCTTCCTGGGTGGTGGCGACGAAGACGGGCGTGCCGCCGCAGAGCGCCACCATTTCCGGGTAGGATACCCAGTAAGGGGTCGGGATCACGACTTCGTCGCCCGGGTTCAGCGTCGCCATCAGCGCGTTGAACAGGATCTGCTTGCCGCCGGTGCCGACGATGGTCTGCGCCGCCGTGTATTCCAGGTTGTTCTCGCGCTTGAACTTCTTGGCGATCGCCTCGCGCAGTTCCGGAATGCCCGAGACCGGCGTGTACTTCGTCTCGCCACGGCTGATCGCGTCGACGGCAGCCTTCTTGATGTTGTCAGGCGTATCGAAATCCGGCTCGCCCGCCCCGAGACCGATCACGTCGCGGCCTTTCGCTTTCAGCTCGCGCGCCTTCTGCGAGACGGCGATGGTGGCGGAGGGTTTTACGCGGGAAAGTGCATCGGCGAGGAAAGCCATCGGACCTGATCCTGATTGGTTGCGGATTGTGTCACGGGGCCGTGGCCCCGGCGTCCTGCTCTATGTCGAAAACCGCCCGGCTTTTCAAGGAAAAAGGCGTCACCGCAACATCTCCAGGCCCAATGGCCCGTTTCGCTTTTGCAGTCCCGATTCACGGGATGGTAAAGTTTACCCATTAGAGATTGATGCAATGAGCTAATGAATAGCGCCGTGCGCCATCAAGGTCTTGTCGATCATGAGTCATTTCGACACCATCACGCGGGAGCCCGACCGTTCGTTTTCCTGGGCGTACGGGGCCTACACCCTGTATTCCGCCTTCCAGCCGATCATCGAGCCTTCGCCGGATGGCCAGACGCTTGCCGGCTATCACGGCCAGATCCGCGTCAAGCGCTATGGCGAAGCCGTGACGCCGGGCGAATTCCTTGCCTCGGTGACGCCGCAGGACATGGCCGGCGTCGATGGCCAGATGGCCGTGCTGCACGTCTGCAATTCCGTCGTGTTTGCCACCGAGGACGTGACCATCCACGTGGCCCGCAACCCGCGCCTTTTCCGCAATGCGCAGGACATGAAGGACGATGCCAACCGCCAGCGCGCCTATGCGGTGAGCGCGGGCATCAATCCACGCCGTGTCGTCTGCGAGCTGCGCCTGCGCGACAGCGACGACATGGATCACGTGATGCTGTTCGTCTCGCAGATGCGCCGCGCCGGCTTCCAGATCGGTCTCGACGGCTATGCCGGCGAGGAGCCGGACCTGCAGCGCTTCCGCACCATCAACCCCAATTTCGTGCGCTTCGATCCTGCCTGGGTGGCGGACATGGTCAAGAGCAATGCCGGTACAGCCCTCCTCGGCGTCATCATCAGGCAGTTCCGCGACCAGAACGTCCATCCGATCTTCCCCTGCGTGGAAGACGATGCTGCGGTGGAACTGCTCGAAGGCATTGGCGCGACAAGACTGCAGGGCCATGCGCTGGCACGGCCCGAACGGGCGCCGGCGATCTTCTCCGACCGTTTCCGCGTGCGTTCGCTTGGCTCGGCCGAGCAGCAGCAGCCCGCCCGCGCCGCGGCTCCCATGCCCGCTGAAGCCGAACGGCAAAGGGCAGCCTATGCCGCGCCGGAGGCTCCCGCACCCCGTCCTGCGGCGCGCCGCAACGCCCCTGCCTTCGGGAAGCGCGGACTGGGCTGAAACGAAAAAATCGCCTCATCTTCAAAAAATGCAGCAAAGCATGCGTCTTTTTCGGGACTAACGCGTTTTATTGCCATGATTGCTTGTCAACAGGCAATCTGAACCGAGCAATGGACCAAGAGCCATGTTTATCGATGACGAAATCCAGGCAGCACGTCAGCGTCGAGCAAACCCGCTCCCCGCGCTGATGATCGTTGTTACGACCATCGTTGCCGGCATTCTGACGGTTGCGAGCGCACTTTCCACGATCGCATGATGCGATCGGCTATCCCCTCGATGATCTGACTATACTCCGCCCATGACAGTAATGGGCGAGCCATCCGAGAAACGCGACAGTCGTAATGCGTGCGGATCGACGGTGGGCGTGTCCCCGGTGACCAGATCGGCCGCGAGCCGTCCCGCACCCGGCGATATGCCGAAGCCGTGCCCGGAAAAGCCCGTGGCAACGACTAGCCCTTCATGGCCATCGACACCGGAGATCACAGGCACGGCATCGGGAGTGACGTCGATCATGCCCGCCCATTGCTGCTCGATTTGCAGAGGGCGGAACAGGGGATAATCTTCCTGCAGACGCCGGAACGCCCGCATGACCGTTGCGGTCGCCGGCACCGGATCCAGCGTGCGGTACTTCCGGAACAGGTCCCGCGTACCGGCAGTGCCTCGCGGCAGGGCCAGCCAGTCATCCAGCCAATGACGGGAGACGCGCGGCCGGAGCGATTTCCACTCCTGCTTCAGAACCGTCGTGAAGGCCCCGAAGTGGCGGAAGCTGTCCGGCACGATCTCGATGATGTTTTCGGCTGCCGAAGCAACCGTGAAGCCGCCGTCGGCGCGGCGGCGGAAGGCGTATTTGTCCGTCCAGAGCGCGCCCATCGGTCCCTCCCCCGCCGGCGAGGTGCGGATGACGGTGTTGAGCACGCGGAGCTGCGGAATGTCGATCCCCTCCATCCGCGCGAAGGCACCCGACCATAGCCCGCCCGCCAGAACGGCAGCGCGGCATTTCACGGTGCCGCGCTCCGTCTCGACGCCGACGACCCTGCCGTTTTGCCAGTCGATGCCTAAAGCAGCGCAATTGGTAACGATCGTGGCACCATGGCGGCGCGCCGCTTCGGCGGCGGCAGGCGCCACCCATTGCGGCTCCGCGCGGCCATCCACGTGGCTCTGCAGCACGGCGGGCGCCTTCGAGGCCAGGCCTAGAAAGAGCTCGCCCATCCCGTCCCGTCCGAACATGTCCACGCCGCGGTTGTCCGCCCATCCCTCATCATGGCCGGCATCGCGGAACTCCCGCAGCCATTTCTCGTGGCTCGCGACCGCTTCCGGCGTATCGCAGGCGAAGCTGATGCCGGATCGCGTGAAGCCGGTCTTTGCCTGAAGCCGCCGGTCCAACCCGTCCCAGAGGTCGAGCGCCACGCGCATCAGCGGCACTTCGCGCATGTCGCGCATGGCGATCCGCACCCAGCCCCAGTTGCGGCTCGACTGTTCGCCGCCGATCTCTCCCTTCTCGACGAGCAACACGCGCTGTCCCCGCTCGGCAAGCTCGAGCGCCGTGAACACACCGATCACGCCGCCACCGATGATGACGGTGTCCACTTCCGACGGAAGAGACGCATCGCCCGCAAAGGGCGTCAGTTTCGGACCTGGCATGGATCACTCCTCGAGCTCGGCGATGGCGGCGCAACCGCCACCCCATTCCTTCAAGGTTGAAATTCCACGGGAAATGGATAAGACGCAAGTCAAACCATTGCGGGAAACAGCTTTCTCCACCGGACCTCACTTCCAGGAGCCATCATGAGCCGCCTTCAGGCCAATCTGGTCTTGCTCGTCACCGCCGCCATCTGGGGCGGCGGCTTCGTCGCGCAGGCGACGGCCATGGACAACATCGGCCCGCTCTGGTTCATCGGTTTGCGGTTTGCGATCGCCACGCTCTGCTGCCTGCCCTTCGCGCTTCTCGAAAGCCGGAAGGCCTCGCGTCCGCTGAACACCCGCGACTACAGGAACTTCGTGCTGATCGGCCTCGCCCTCTTCTTCGGCGCCGCCACGCAGCAGGTGGGGTTACAGACGACCTCCGTCACCAATTCCAGCTTTCTCACCGGCCTCTATGTCGTGTTTGTCCCGGCGATCTCGGTCGTCTTCCTTGGCCGCCGCCCGCACTGGATCATCTGGCCGGCCGCCGCCCTCTCGCTTGCGGGCATCTTCCTGCTCAGCGGCGGTTCGCTCAGCCATCTCACAATCGGCGACGGGCTCACCATCGTCTGTGCGGTGTTCTGGGCAATCCAGCTGACCCTCGTCGGCCTCTTCGTCGGCGAGGCGAACCGGCCGCTGGCGCTCTCGACCGTGCAGTTCGCCGTCGTTGCCGTTGGCGGCATGCTGGCCGGCTGGCTGACCGAGCCTCTGTCGATCGCTGCGATTACCGGTGCACTCAAGGAAATCCTCTATGTCGGCATCTTCTCCTCCGGCCTCGCCTTCGCGCTGCAGGTGATCGGCCAGCGCTATACGACGGCGCCGCAGGCTGCGATCTTTCTGTCTTCGGAAGCGCTGTTCGGCGCCATGTTCGGTGCGCTTCTGCTGGGCGAAAAGCTCGGGCCGATGGGCTATGTCGGCTGCGGAACACTCTTTGTCGCAATGGTTATGGTAGAAACCGTGCCGGAAATCGCACGATGGCGTGCACGGAAAGCATGAAAATCAGTGCATTTTACTAGTTTTTGGTTAACTTATACAGAAAGCTTACAATTTTCAGTTTATAAAGTGGCTTGCTAAAAAAGCTGGCCGCCGACAAGAAACTTTTGCTTGCCAATTCGGGATAAACGCAGCAATCTACGGGCGTTCGGGCATTTTTGCGAACATGGGAAGACCTACAATAAACGCGCCGAAGTCGTAACACCTCGGGCGGACGGATCGGGAAACGTCGCAAGACGGATAGCGTGATGGCCGCGGTAACATACGGGACCCTTTCCTCGCCATTCGAGAATTGCCTGCCCCACGCCCCCATAAAGGGCAATTTACCGATGCTGCCTGGTCTGACACGGGCAGAGAGAAAAGGACTTGACGCATGGCCGAAACGGGCACTGTAAAATTCTTCAACACCGACAAGGGTTTCGGCTTCATCAAGCCGGACAATGGCGGTGCTGACATCTTCGTACACATTTCCGCAGTACAGGCTTCCGGCCTCTCTGGCCTTTCGGAAAACCAGAAGGTCAGCTTCGACACCGAGCCGGACCGCCGCGGCAAGGGCCCGAAGGCCGTAAACCTTCACGTCTCGGGCTGATTGCTTCAGCTGGCCTCGCCTTCACGGGTCGAGGCCAATGCCTTCGTGCTCACCCTTAGCGGCCGTGTGCCACATACGGCCGCATTTCCTGTTTTACCATTTGATCTGATTTCTTGAGCAGTTACAGCACTGAAAGTCTGTCTGGCAATCTGCCCGTACCGTCCTAGATCCCAAACCAGACCTGAAGCGTCCGTTCAGCGTGCATTCACGTCGGACGCCCTATTGTTATACCATGAAAGTTGGAAACCGGATGGCTTCCGTCAGTCTGGAAAGGGACATGGCAATGAACAAGCTCTTCAAGACCCTTGTTGTGTCGGCAACGCTTGCCGCAACGGTCATCGGCTCGGCAGGCACCGCCTCCGCCGATGATTGGCGCTGGCGCCACCACCGTCATCACGACGGCGGCGATGCAGTCGCAGCCGGCGTCGCCGGGCTCGCCGTTGGCGCGCTCCTGGGCTCCGCCCTCTCGGCCCCGCGCTCGAGCCGCACCTATATCGACGACTATCCCGTCTATGACGAACCGGCCCCGGTCTACCGCCGCAGCCGCGTCATCGTCACCGAGCCGGCCTACGTCGTGCGTTCGCCGCTTCGCCCCTGGAGCCGTGCCTGGATGAACTATTGCTCGCAGCGCTACCGCTCCTTCGACCCCGGCACCGGCACCTATGTCGGCTACGACGGCGAAGAGCACTTCTGCGAAGGCTGATCCTGGTCGAGAGACATGAGAAGGCGGGCTGCGGCCCGCCTTTTGCTTTTGATCTGCAGCTTCAGATCCCGCGCAGGAAGGGATTGGTCCGGCGCTCCTCGCCGATCTTCCCGCCCGGGCCGTGACCACAGATGAAGCCCACATCGTCGCCGAGCGGCAGGACCTTTTCCTTGATCGACCGAAGCAGTGTCTCGTGATCGCCGCCAGGAAGGTCGGTTCGGCCGATCGAGCCCGCGAAGAGGACGTCGCCCAGATGCGCGAAGCCCTGCGTCCGGTTGAAGAAGATCACGTGGCCCGGCGCGTGGCCGGGGCAGTGATAGACCTCGAACTGGTGATCGCCGAAGGAGACGGTTTCGCCTTCCTCCAGAAACCGGTCGGGCGTGACATTGCGCATGCCCTCGCCCATGCCGTATTTCGCGGCCTGGGTTTCGATGCGCTCCAGCAGTGGCTTGTCGTCCTTGTGCGGGCCGATCACGGGAATGCCGAGCCTTTCCCGGAGTTCGTCCGCGCCGCCTGCGTGATCCAGATGACCGTGAGTCAGCCAGATCTCCTTCAGCGTCAGGCCGTTTTCCCTGACGATCTGCAGGATCGTCTCCACGTCGCCGCCGGGATCGACGATGACGCCTTCCTTGGTGTCCTGGTCGAAGAGAACGGTACAATTCTGCTGGAACGGAGTGACGGGGATGATACCCGCCTGCAGCATGCCCATGGAAGCCTCGCTTGTTACGGTCGTCCCCGCCGCTATACCGGCTTCCTTGGCCGAGCGCCACAGCTGAAGCCGGGGCGGGATAGCCCGTAACGGACTGTTGATTCCGCTGCCGCTTACGTTTTATCCAGTGGTGAGGGAAATTTCGGCTCTCCGGGCGGCGATTTGCGCCGGATCGAGCCGAAAACGGCGTGAGCAAGGCCTCGCACCGCAATGACAAGGACGAAATGACCGTGGCACGGCCAGCGCTGAAGAAGAAGACATCGGAACAAGAGCTGATCGACATGCCGATGGCGCATGCCGCGCATATCGATTTCGATACGATCGAGGAATTCTACTTCGCCTATCGCGACTTCGTCTCCGATCCGGATGCCTACCTGGAAAAGAGCGGCTTCGGGCGCGCCCACCACCGCGTCGTCCATTTCGTGAACCGCCAGCCGGGCCTCACCGTCGCCGATCTGCTCGACACGCTGCGCATCACCAAGCAGAGCCTGGCCCGGGTGCTGAAGCAGCTGATCGATGGCGGCTATATCCGCCAGATGGCCGGCCATGCGGACCGGCGGCAGCGCAAGCTCTATCCGACGCTCGCGGGCCGCGAACTGGCGCTGGCGCTCGCGGAACCGCAATCCCGCCGCATTGCCCGCGCATTTCAGGGCATGTCGCCAACGGAACGGGCAGCCGTGCACCGGTTCCTTGCCGGCATGCGCGACAGGGAGGCCGGCGACGCATGACGACGACGCAAACCGTAATTGCCGATAACGCCGCGCATCTTCTCGTCGTCGATGACGACACCCGCATCCGCGCGCTCCTCAACCGCTATCTCTCCGAGAACGGCTTTCGCGTGACGGTCGCGGCGGACGCGACCGAGGCGCGGCGCAAGCTTGAAGGCATGGAGTTCGACCTCATCATCCTCGACGTGATGATGCCGGGCGAGACCGGCCTTTCGCTGACCCGCAGCCTCAAGGAAATCCGCAAGGCGCCGATCATCCTGCTGACGGCACTCGCGGAAACCCCTTCCCGCATCGAGGGGCTGGAGGCCGGTGCGGACGACTACGTCTCGAAACCCTTCGACCCCAGAGAACTCGTTCTCCGCATCAACAACATCCTGCGCCGCAATCCCAACGAGGCGGGCGTGGTGGATCAGGTGATCTTCGGGCCCTATACCTTCTCGCTGCCACGCCGCGAGCTCAAGAAGGCGGCGCAGCTGGTGCGGCTGACCGATCGGGAGACGGAGATCATGACCTTCTTCGCCGTCCGTGCCGGCGATACCGTCGCCCGCCACGAGCTCGCCGGCAATGACGGCGAAATCGGCGAACGCACCATCGACGTACAGATCAACCGTCTGAGACGGAAGATCGAGGATGATCCCGCAAACCCCGTCTATCTCCAGACCGTGCGCGGGATCGGCTACCGGCTCTGCGTGGACTGACGGCATCCGCGCCCGGACAAGGACCTGCCGGTGGGCAGGTGGAAGGACCGTGACCGAATGACGAGCTTCGAAACGCTTCGCCCCGAACAGGACCGCAACCCCGTCTCATGGCTCGGCAAATCCGGCCGCTGGTTCCGCCGGCGCCTGCCGACGGGCCTCTATGCCCGCTCCTTGCTGATCATCGTTCTTCCCATGGTCATGCTGCAGATCGCCGTCTCCATCGTCTTCATGGAACGCCACTGGCACATGGTGACCCAGCGGCTGACGAACGGCACCACACGCGACATCGCGGCCATCATCTACCTCATCACCCGTCATCCGGAACCGGACGCGGTGGAGGAAACGCTGAAGCTGGCCAAGGATCGGCTCGGCCTCGTCGCCACCATCTATAGCGGTTCCGAACTGCCGCAGGGAGGTCGGATACCCTTCCTCGGGCTTCTGGAACAGACGCTCGGCGACGAGATCGAGACCCAGATCGGACTGCCCTACTGGATCGACACCGAGGGCACGCCCTCCATGGTGGACGTCCGCATCCAGCTCCAGCATGACAAGATCCTGCGCGTCCTGGTGAAACGCAACGAAACCTATGCCTCGAACACCCACATCTTCATTCTCTGGATGATCGGTGCGGCGATCGTGCTCATCACCATTTCCGTCCTCTTCCTGCGCGGCCAGATCCGCCCGATCGTGGCGCTTGCCAAGGCGGCAGAGGCCTTCGGCAAGGGACAGAAGCTGCCACAGCCCTTCTCGCCGCGCGGGGCCGACGAAATCCGCCGTGCCGGCCTTGCCTTCATCCTCATGCGCGAACGCATCGAGCGGCAGCTGGAGCAGCGCACCGCCATGCTGACCGGCGTGAGCCACGACCTGCGCACCATCCTGACCCGCTTCAAGCTGCAGCTGGCGCTCGCGGGCGACAATCCTGATCTCGCGGGGCTCAACCAGGACGTCAGCGACATGCAGTCCATGCTCGAAGGCTACATGGCCTTCGCCAAGGGCGAATCGGAGGAGGATCTCGGCCACATCGATCTTTCCGAGCTTCTGAGCAAGCTGGAAGCGGAGGCGGAACTCATGGACCGGGAATTGACCTGGACGCTGGAGGGCAACCCGATCGCCAAGGTGCGCCCGAATGCCTTCTCGCGCCTGCTTTCCAACCTCGCATCGAACAGCATGCGCTATGCCGCGCATCTGAAGATCGAGGCGACGGTGAGCAACAAATGGCTGACGGTGACGCTGGACGACGACGGACCGGGCATCCCCGCTCAATCGCGCGAGGATGTCTTCAAGCCCTTCTTCCGCCTGGACGAGGCCCGCAACCTCGACGATTCCGGCACCGGCCTCGGCCTCTCCATCGCCCGCGACATCGCGCGGAGCCATGGGGGGAACATTACGCTGGAGGATAGTCCGATGGGTGGGCTGAGAGCTGTGGTGCGGTTGCCGGTGTGAGGGCAGTGCGGATTCGCACGCGGCGTTCCGATTGGCCTCTCGCCTTGTGCCTGTCGCGCGGATGGCTTTTGAAATAGCCTCTGGTGTAGTGCTTGAAGCACCCTCACCTGGTCGCTGAAATGAGCTCTAATGTTGTGCTTGGAGCCCCCTCACCTGGCTGCCGCCATCCTCTCCCCGCTGGGGAGAGGAGGTATGCCG